>CP191519.1:0-68744 GCA_050516505.1 Citrobacter sp. OP27 | reverse complement strand
TTCTGCCCGTTTAATGGCCTGCTTCAGCCAGTTCCGCATGGTTTCATCGGTCACCGCCCACAGTGGCTCTCGCCGTTTCGGTCGGGTGGTGATAAGCCAGCTTTGCAGCTGATGCACATAACTTCTGTCCGTCAGCGGAACCAGGCGCACCTCATCCTTTGGCGGGCGCCCACGTCTTGCCCGCACCTTTTCCGATAACACCCGCACAAACGGTCGCACCCCGTCCAGCTCAAATGACTCCGGGGTCAGGGTCCGGGCTTCACCGATCCGGATACCGGTGTTCCACATACTGGCGAACAACATGTGGTGACGATGATCGGGCATATAGTAGAGGAGGGCGCTCACTTCGGGTGCCAGCAGGTACGCCGGGGTCGCCCCGGTGGAGGTGGCCATCCTTCTTAATGCCACTGCGGTCGCAAAATCGACGCCCGGAGCGATCGGCAACAGCGAAACGCGTTCTGGTGAATTCTGCTGGGGAATGAGGCTGTTCATCATCTGTTTTTCACGTAGCGCACGCACTGTGTATGGATACAGGTATTCTGGCCTGTATCGGCAGATCCTGCCATGACAATAAATCGCAGCGGCCGGATCGTTTTGTTTGAATAACCACCATTATTGCGGGTAAAACCAAATGCGTAAACCCCTTATTTCGGGGTCACAAAGGTCACAAAGCCAGTCATGACGTGGCCTGAAGACAGATTTGTGCTTTTTGGGAGAAATGGGGTAATGCCAGGCAGTTCAGATCAAAGTGTCAACGGCGAAGAAAAGCAATGCGGGAACGTTGTGCTCAGTCCATGACTGGAAGACGGTGTGCATATTGGAGCCGGTTAGCATACTCGTGATAAAGCGTTCCTGTTGAAACTGACAACATCAATCAAAGAAGTTGAATGAAAGTGTAAACAAGAAAAAGAAGTGCATGATTAAACCGAATCGTTCTCATTCCCAACAAAGGAATTCCGAAAAGTACCTTCATGAAACAATATGGTTCCTTGATGTCATGGGTACCAGTCTTTAATCAGTTGTTTTGACAGAATACACGGCGTTGCAATTACAATATATACGACTAAGATTAATTCCATAATTAACGAATAACATAAATAACAATACTGTCTAAATTTAAATCCTGGATACGAAGGCTAAAATACCCTATAGATATTTAAATGAATAAAGCCATAATAGGTCGGATATCAGACCTATTATTAAAATTGATACAGATTAAAACACTATTTAAAACAAAAAAACACAAAAGCATTGCGAAAATAACCTCACTTCTTTAAGGTCCATTGACTTTTAGAGATCATCCGACATGCTGATTATATAGTATGTGACTTGAACTTATTTATAAAATTGGTCAGATTTTGTGACCTTCAATTTTTCATTCATACGAAACGTTAATTTACATAGGGGAAATGAGCATGGAAAAAGATATTAAAGAGCAAGGGTCGGTAGGCGCTGGGAAATTAAATGCAGAAGTTGTTTTTTTTACCGGTACCAACTTCACTGGCAAAACAGCGTTTGTTAATTATGCAAACATTGATTTTATGAACGACCCTGGTTATTCGTTCATCAGTCAGGCTGCATCTTCATTGATAGTATTAAAAGGACATGCACAAGCTTTTGCTCCCAAAGAGGCTGAGTATTACTACGCTAATCAGGGGGACAATGGCCAAGGTTGTTATCATACATTAGGAACTATGGATAACTTAATTTACAAAAACTGGCTGTACGAAGGTGAAAACAGACCAACAAGCAATCCACTTTTAATTCTTCGCAATGGTTATAATGTTACCGCAGCAGACAAAGTTCTGGAAATAACGAAGGATACACCATCAATTGATGGGTTCCCAGCCTATTCATTTATAGCTATCGGTTCACCAACAGGGGAATGGTATTTATATTCAGGCGAAAATTACACAGGTTCAGTAATGAAAATTTCTGTGGACGGTGGCAGCCCTGATCGTAGATTTGGTTATTACGAGCAAAAATCAGCATTTACTGTACGGTCCGTGGCAATGGCTTTGCCTACACCAGATACAGGTTATTGGGTTTCATACCCAGAGTTTGGTGTTACAACCTATGCACTTAAAAATGTTAACTACCCTATAAGTAAGATAACTGTAAGATTCGTGAGTGATAGCGCACGGGAACTTGCATTTGCTCCAGGTGCTTTAGTTGAATTTGCGTTTAATAGCACAGACCATTCTCTTTATTACGACGGAAAAAGAGTTGATTATATTGATATGAATAATGGAGGTTCTGATCAAGACTTCGCGATTCCTACCAGTTCCAGCTCTCAGTTTATATTCTATGCAAGGAAGTCCGGGGATAATTACAATGTGTTGGATTTTGAAAATAGCCTATTTTTAAGTGATCTAACATTTAGTGAGGGGATTTCTGGGAATCAAAGTGTTACCTTTAAACAATCCCTTAATTCCGGCGCAGCGACCATTAACCTTCAAGTAACCACCTCATAAATTAGTTAAATTTATTTAGCATGTGGCCATTTTGAATGAGAGAATAGCCACATGCTGTCAAACCATCTGCTATTCCAGTGGTTTGTGTATCTGAACAGACGTGTTCATCATGATATTTTTCGTGAAAAAAACTTATTTTGATGTGCTGGAAGTGGGTTATATGGTCGAATCATTTACAACACAACAGGAACAGGCGGGAGAAGATCCAGATACAGGGCTACTTAATTATTCGGGGCTATGTAAGCAGATCGCTGACAATGATGAACGCAATCTTGTTGTATTGATTCATCTTACCAATTATAACTTTGTCAATATGACGCTAGGCAGAGTGTATTCTTCTACCCTTGTCAATACCAGTATTGTATCCCTACGATGCCAGCTACCTGAAGGAACATTATTATCCCGTCTCGAGCCTGATAAGTTTATCATTATTTTTCCTGATAAGCTCCAGTCTGCTCAGATAGAGGATTATAAGCGATGGTTTGGCGATATATTTCTTGACCCTTGCTCAGTCCAAGGGATGGAAGACCACCTCTTCCTGGGTAATGCTGGGATGGTGGTTGAACATGTAACCAAAGAACGTATCATGCCGATTCTACTGAATGCTACCATTGCTTTATATAATGCGGGAGAAAAAGGGAATGGAGAAGTTGCCATATTTTCAGAAAATATGCATGAAGAGGCTCTGACTAATTTTCACCTTTACAAACATCTGCGCCATGCAGTTCGCAACGCTGAATTCCACCTTGTCATGCAGCCTATCGTTGCTCTGGCCACTCCAGGGCTATGTTCTGAAGGAGAATGTCTCATTCGCTGGCATTCAAAAGTTCTGGGGTTTGTTCCACCCGATAAATTTATTGCGCTTGCCGAAAGTACCGGTTTAATTTTACCCATTGGACGATGGGTTATAGAAACTGCCTGCCGTGAGCTTTCGAATTTTATTCAACGAGGCGCACCAGAGAATTTTAAGCTGCATATCAATATTTCGGCCATACAACTGAAACATCCAGGCTTTTCCTCGCATCTTCATGACTGTATCAAACGCCATCACTTACGATCTGAAAATATCTGCGTCGAACTGACCGAAAGTATACTGGTTAATGATAGCGATTCGGGAAGGGTGATATGCCTCCTGACAGAACTGAGACGACAGAACATCACGGTTGCTCTGGATGACTTCGGCTCTGGTTATTCAAGCCTCTCCTATCTCCATCGTCTTCCCTTTGACTGCCTTAAGATAGACAAAAACTTTGTTAATGATGTTCTGAAGAGTGAAAAAAGCGAGGCGATGATCCAGTCTATCCTTGGCATTGCGAAAAATTTCAATGTTCCACTCGTCGCTGAAGGTATTGAAACGGAAGAAATGGTGAATAAGCTTCAAGAACTAGGATGTGAAAAAGCGCAGGGTTACTTCTATGGCCGTCCGTCTCGTTTTGAGGAGTGGGACGTCGGGAAAGGCGAGTTTAAGCTGAAGACGGGTGTTTAATTCAGTTATGATTGTTAGTATATGGATGCCGGGCGAGCTGGTTTCCCATAAACCAGGGGTGGTTTTGAAAATCCAGTTCGTCCGGTGTAGTTCTTCGCGAACAACTACCGAAGTGCAATTTGGGGTCCGCTTGGAAAACGGAAAACACCCTACGTTAAGCCTGTTTTTTACGCAGTCATGATAGTCCTCTCTGTGCCAGAAACGGAAGTTGCTAAAACAGTTTGTGTGGATCACGGGGTCATGGTCATTGAGACAGAATCATTGATAGAATGAATAAAAAATCATATAAACAAATGCCTACCAATTTATCTTCTATATAAACCCGAAAAGATAGGCAGCAACCCTCAACCAACTTTAGGCAGTTTTTATTATGCTGGAAAAACAAGATAGAAAAAAACGCAAAACAGCTGCACAAAAAAAAGAGAGGGCAGATTTTGCCGAGAGAGAGGCAAGGACCAAGGAATGGATATCAGACCAAGCTACACGTGCGAGTAGACTACGGTCCAAGGATAAGGAGTTCCATGGTCTGGAACGTGAGTTTATGTACCTACAGAACAAAATGCAGCAAGATTTCGAAATCTCCAGAGATATCAAACACCCCAGAGATGTTGGCACAGTCAGAGAAGAATTGTTAAGGGCGTTTTTTATAGATAATAAGCTTTTACCTCTTAGCTATGGCATTTCAAAATCAAGTGTTCGAGCTGCATCAACTTCTGGACACCTCAGTAATGAAATAGATATTCTTTTTTATGATGCTTTCAATTCTTTTACGCTCATGCAACGACAGGACATCTACGAAGTTTTACCTGTGGAGTATTGCTACGGGGCCATTCAGGTTAAATCAAAACTCACAAAAAAAGAACTGGAAAGCGCATTTAAAAACATAGCCTCATTCAAAAGATTAAAAAGGAATGGGGTTGAGGAAAACTTCATTATTAAGTCAGGGAGGGAAATTCAAAATAATGGATTTGGAATTATATTTTCCTATGACACTGATATGGACTGGGCCGATATAGTATCAGAGCTGAGAAAACATGCTGCAAGTCATGATAAAAACTTACTTCCTAATGCAATATTCATCCTTTCGAAAGGGTTTTTCTTATACGGTGATGAACGTTGTGCAAGCGCGTACAATTCTGACATGAAGAATTTTGAGAATATAATTGTGTACGGAAACCCAGATCGTCAAGGATGTTGCTTATATAAACTTTATGATATTGTTTTTAGCTTACTCGATAGTACGAAATCACAAAAGGCATTTCCCAGCCAGTATTACAGGCTTCCACTAACTGCTGGTGATTATTCTTATGAATATTCACTCGGTCATTTTGTGGAATTTAATCACTGTGAAACTCATGGAGATTATGCAAGGACCTTCACTCCAGAAAAACTCGAAAAATTAATCAGTTGGTGCGAAAAGGCGGAACCGATTAACTGGGTAAAAGCCACAGACATAGCTTACGGAAATGCGGGTGATAACGATGAAGCATACAAGCGACAACCTGGCAGTGTAATAATTTACAACCCAGAAGACTTACCTCTTAGCGACATCCTGGTTGCAGATAAAAAAATGATCGTTGATGGCAATGAAGCACTCATTAAAGTCCTTGCGTATGACGCAATAAAAAGTAGTGGAATGAACATTCTCATACCTTATTATTATCAATTTAAGGAAAGGTTAATTCAATACTGTCCGAAATGTAAAAAAGAAGAACAAACGGCAGATTCAGTCAATGAGGAATGACACTATCATTACTTCTTTTAACTAGATAATTTAACTCATAAAAGAGAGGAGTTATAAACGTGCTTGGGATATTTGCCAACTATTTAAAATAGTTCACTGCCAATTTTATGAAAGTAGATAAGAATTAATTTGGGTAATAAGACTGGCTGACGCTGTTGTTTTAGAGTCTGTTCCCTAGTGTTGCGATCAGGCCTGGCGGTTAGCGCAGTAAGGCTGACGCCCCGGCTAGCCAGAGATCCGAAGGGGCCAAAGAAGTTTTCAGAGGGAATGGCAGCTAAGTGCCAAAAGCGGACATACAGATAAAAAAGAAAATGAACGTTAAAAGATTTCCAGGATGGCATTGGCTGATTAGGTCTTTAACTCGACCGCATGACATATTGGCCCAATTTCATTGATTCCTGGCGTGCAGCCCACTCACTGACTACTCATCACTCTCCCTATAATGGCAACGTCAGCAGGCCATTGGCTCATCTTTCTCATGAAAAATCGCCTTGTTCAAACCTGATCGCCATCCTGGCCCAGCATGTTTCTGAGTGAAGCAACCTTAACTCAGTCAGTAATAGTCACTGAGTCTGGCATTGCATTTATGCTTATTTTCGTGTCTTTCGGAGCTTCAAAAAAATGAGGAATATGCATCGACAGGTCCTGATACTTGCAGGTTCTCAGGCCATCTTTCAATCAATATCGGTACTGATAATGACTATCGGTGGGCTTGCTGGTGCACTTCTTACCCCCAGTCCCGCGCTAAGCACCGTACCGCTCGCAATGGCGAGTCTTGGCACTGTGTTAGTGATGTTTCCTGCGTCGTTATGGATGAGCCGGATAGGCAGAAAAACAGGCTTTATAACCGGTGCGCTGAGCGGAATTATGTCGGCTATTATTTCCATGGCGGCAATGTTCCAACATTCCTTCATTCTGCTTTGTAGTGGCATGTTCTTTCTGGGAATTTATCAGGCGTTCGCTCAATTTTATCGCTTTGCCGCAGGTGAAGTCGTTCTCCCGTCATTCCGGACTAAAGCTATTTCGCTGGTATTGGCAGGAGGTGTCGTTGCCGCTCTGCTTGGGCCATTTCTGGCCAGCTTCGGAAGCGCATTTTTTAGTGTTTCCTATGCGGGTTCATTCCTCTTTATGGGAATAATGGCTTCGGTGGGTCTGTTGCTATTATCACGCTTACAGATACCGGTTCAGTCAAGAGAATCTTCCGAACACGTTATCACGAGATCATGGAAAAAAGTCGTTTTTCAGCCCTCATACCTTGTCGCCCTTTTTTCCGGCGCGTCAGGATTTGGAATTATGGTACTGGGTCTGACCGCGACACCTATCGCTATGAAGCACTACGGTTTTGACCTGCCTCAAATTGCTGCCGTGATTCAGCTCCACATACTGGGTCGGTTTATACCTTCATTCTTCACTGGAAAACTGATCGACCGATTTGGCGTCATTAAAATTATGCTGGCGGGCATTCTTCTCATGCTTGCTTACATTGCACTGGCGTTTTCAGGCATCACGTGGGGAATGTTTGCTGTTGCATTAATATTGATGGGAATAGGTTGGAACTTTCTCTATATCGGCGGAACCAGTTTATTGGCAACAACATACACTACAGGTGAAAAGGGGGTTGCGCAGGCAACCAATGACATGAGCGTCTTCATCTTCAGCCTGCTTTGTTCACTGGGTGCAGGTCCACTGCTTAATGCTTATGGCTGGAAAACCATGCACCTCCTTTTAGTACCCTGGGTCCTGTTTATTATAGTGCCGCTACTGTGGCTCGCTATGCGTAAAAAACGTCAAGATAACTCTGAGGATGAGGTCACTTTACCCTTGCAGTAAATTGACTCTGTGAACCTTCCAACCAATAAACCCCAAGGACTTAACATGAAAAATGCTCTGATCGTTATTGATATTCAGAATGATTATTTCCCCGGCGGAGCCTTTCCGCTTGAGGAGTCTGAATTAGCCTGTAAAGCCGCAATTACTGCGATGGAAAAAGCGCGCAAAGAAGGTTGGCTTATCGTCGGCATCCAGCATATTGCAACTGCCGACGCTCCTTTCTTCAAACCTGACAGTGAAGGCGCGAACATTCATCCGGATGTTGTTGCTGCGCTGGGAGATGCACCACTGATTATCAAGAAAGAGGCAGACAGCTTCTTCGAAACCAGCCTTGAGCAGTTGCTACGAGAGAACGGCATCACTGATATCTATCTTACCGGCATGATGACGCAGCACTGTGTCACACATACTGCGCTTTCCCCGCAAGCTCAGGGCATGAAGGTGCATATAATTGCGCAAGCATGCGCTGCACCAACCAAAGCTCTGAGCGATCTTGCCCTGTTCGGACTGAGTGCACGCTGTAATGTAAATTAACCCTCTGATTTTGTTAAATCCAGGGCCTGTAAAGGGGATGTGTTTTTTCAGATAACACGTCCTTTTTTATTTCATTTGAACAGGCAATGGGCAGCAGCAGAATGTCAGTAAAACCCGAGTCATTACGATTGACCTGATTTCATCGGTTAATGACCAGAGAGCATGTCACGGCCGATCCCTTCCTCATTTTATAGTAAGCCCACTCGCATCCCCCGGCAGAAAAACAGCCAATATGGTGGGTGAATAAATCTGATTAATGACTGGAGCAATAAATGAAATTAACGCAAATCCGCAATGCCACGCTGGTACTGGAATATGCCGGTAAAAAATTCCTTATCGATCCTATGCTGGCCGAAAAAGAAGCCTGGGACGGTTTTGCTGGAAATGCACGCCCGCATCTGCGTAATCCCATGGTTGCCTTGCCTGTGACCGTTGAGGATTTACTGGCGGTTGATGCCGTTATCCTGACTCACACCCATACCGATCACTGGGATGAGGCTGCCCAGCAGGCTGTTCCCAAAGACATGCTTATCTACACGCAGGATGAAAAAGATGCGTCGCTTCTCCGTTCTCAGGGTTTTCTCAACATTCGCGTTCTGAAAGATGAAAATCATTTCGTAGACGGCATGACTATTTATAAAACCGACGGTCAGCACGGCAGCAACGAATTGTATGCAGATGCCCAGTGGGGTGAGCTACTTGGTGATGCATGTGGGCTGGTCTTCACCCACCATGATGAAAAAACGCTGTATATTGCGGGTGATACCGTCTGGGTTAAACCTTACGCAAGAAACTTGCAGCGTTTCAAACCGGAGATTGTTGTGCTGAACACCGGTTATGCGGTAAATGACCTTTACGGTCCGATTATCATGGGCAAAGAGGACACGCTGCGCACGCTGAAAATGTTGCCGACTGCTACCGTCGTGGCGTCTCATATGGAGTCGATTAATCATTGCCTTCTTACCCGCGCGGAACTTCGCGAGTTCACGCTTGAACATGGTATTGAAGATAAAGTTCTGATTCCTGCAGACGGTGAGACAATGGCTTTCTGATAGGCCATCCCGCCTGATATGGTGAACAATGCCATTACAACGGGTCACATGTTATTTTTTGTTCAGTTAAAATCAGCGTTTTAGCCGCCGGCGACCCTGTGGCTATCATTTACGGTAAGGTTAACGTTATGTCTGCACTGACGGTCGCCGTGATTGCCACGGCCGGATTTAGCCCATTTCACTTTTCAGTCCCCTGTATTATTTTCGGGCAGTCTGTGCCGCAGCCGGATTTATTCCGCGTCGAAATCTGTGCTGAACACCCTAGTGTCGTGCCGTCTGATATGGGGCTGTCCATCAGCGTGGAGCATGGACTTGAGCTGCTGGACAGCGCAGACATCGTTATCGTTCCTTACTGGAATCATCCGGAAGAAAAGCCTTCGCAGGCCCTGCTGGATTCGCTAACAAACGCATGGCAGCGTGGCGCAGAAGTGGTGGGGCTTTGTCTCGGTGCTTACGTCCTGGCCTATTCAGGTTTGCTTGATGGGCATCGTGCCGCCACGCACTGGGAGTTCGAACAGGACTTTATTGAACGATTTCCGGCCGTTCATCTGGACAGCAACTCGCTGTATACCAGTGATGAACGTCTTATTACCTCTGCGGGTACCGCTGCCGGGATAGATTGCTGCCTGAATATTATCCGTGATCATTACGGTTCTGCGATGGCTAACCGGGTGGCAAGAAGAATGGTTGTTCCTCCTTACCGGGAAGGCGGTCAGGCCCAGTTCATTGAACGTCCGGTCCCGGTATCTACTCGGGATAGCAAAATGAACGAACTGATAGACTATTTGCGCCGTAATCTGGACAAGCCTCATGATCTCGACTCACTTGCCGGGTTTGTCAGCATGAGTCGGCGAACGTTAACGCGTCATTTTAACAAGGCAACCGGAACGACGCTTGGAGATTGGCTGAATTCGGAGCGCCTTCAAAGAAGCCAGGAGTTACTGGAAACGACGAACAGTAGCATTGAAAGTGTATCCGAAATGGTGGGTTTTCAGTCGCCGATCTCGTTTCGCCAGAGCTTCAAAGCGAGATTCAGCGTCAGCCCAAGCGAATGGCGTAGAGCTTTTCGAGGGCCTGCCCTCGTGGATGTCGAAGTGAAGTGAGAGAAAGCTCTACCAATTTAAATCCTTTCAGTTTTTTGGCGCATGAGCGTATTTGCATAACGTCCGCAGATCGCTCAAAGCTGCCTGTCCTGGCTGCTTAAATAACAGGCTTAACGTAGGATATTTTCCGAATTCCAAACGGACCCCTTAAGGCTCGATACATATGATTGGCAGAATTTATCCATGCACTAAGGATGAGTCTTAACTCATACCCTTAGAGCGTTTAATATCAACTTGAATGCAGGAAGAGCCTGCCTTCTACTTGGATAATAAAGATGGTAACCAGGAAATGTGGGTGACCAGTCCTCAAGTACAGGTATTAATTTTCCCTCTCTGATATATTTTTGCACCACATCCTCAGGAGCATACGCCAGCCCGTACCCTGCAAGCGCCGCCGATAACAGTTGAGGCGAAGTATTGAATATCATCTGGCCGGATACCTGAACTTTCAACTCCTGCCCGTCTTTCTCAAACTCCCAGGCGAACAGGCCTCCGTGTGTGGAAAGCCGCAAATTTGCGCAGTTGTGTGAAGTCAGATCTTGTGGCGTTTCTGGCTTAGGATGTCTGGAAAAGTAATCAGGAGAGCCAACAACGATCATGCGAAAATCAGGAGAGATACGCATGGCAATCATATCTTTGGCAATCTGATCCCCGACACGGACTCCCGCATCGAAACGACCGGTCACAATGTCGATCAATCCATAGTCTATGTTGATTTCAAGCGTGATATCCGGGTACTCCCTCAATAACGTTGAAAGCTTTGGCCAGAGTATAGTGGTTGCCGCATGGTCATGAGCGGTGATGCGTATCATGCCTCCTGGCTTCTCGCGCAGCTCTCCCAAAGAGGTAAGCTCGGTCTCAATCCCATCATAGTAGGGAGCAAGATTGGCAAGCAGTCGTTCTCCCGCCTCTGTTGGCACTGCCCCCCGGGTTGTCCGGGTCAGAAGACGTATCCCCAGCCTTTCCTCCAGACCTCGAATGCTATGACTGATTGCTGATTGTGAAACGCCCAGGTGCGCCGCGGCCCGCGTGAAGCTTTTTTCACGCGCTACCGTAATGAAAACAGCAAGATGATTGAAATCCGTATGATTCATTATTAGTTCCACTCATGTCAGTTATCTGATTATGCCACTTCAGTAATGACCAGTCATTCCTTAGAGTAGATGAACACCACCTAATCAAGCCGTGCTTGTGAGGTGTTCAATCCATAAACAGGAGACTCATTATGCAAAAGCGACAATTAGGTAACAGTGGCCTTGAAGTATCGGCAATTGGTCTGGGATGTATGGGACTGACCTTTGGCTACGGGCCTGCGACAGACAAAGCTGAAGCCATCAAACTTATCCGTGCAGCTTATGAGCGCGGCGTAACGCTGTTCGACACTGCAGAAGCGTATGGTCAGATCAATGAAGAAATGGTCGGGGAAGCTGTGGCACCGTTCCGTGACCAGATCGTTATCGCTACAAAATTCGGTTTCAAAGAGGGTAATGCAGCGGCGGGACTCGACAGTCGTCCTGAGCGTATTCGTACTGTCGTTGAACAGTCCCTTAAGCGGCTGAAAACGGATTACATCGATCTCTTTTACCAGCATCGTGTGGATCCAAACGTGCCAATGGAAGATGTCGCCGGAGCTGTACGCGACCTGATTCAAGAAGGAAAGGTGAAATATTTTGGGATGTGTGAGGCGGGCGTAAAAGCTATTCGTGACGCACATGCTGTTCAGCCGCTGTCCGCACTGCAGAGTGAATACTCTATGTTCACCCGTGAACCTGAAGACGTCATTATCCCGACGTTGGAAGAGCTGGGTATCGGCTTCATTCCTTTCAGCCCGCTGGGTAAAGGCTTTCTTACAGGAAAGATTGATGGTGCAACCACCTTTGCTGAAGGAGATGTCCGAAATAATCTGCCGCGTTTTGCTGACGAAGCCCGTCAGGCCAACCATAACCTTGTCGCCCTGATCGGTAAAGTTGCTGAGCGTAAACAAGCAACCCCGGCACAGATTGCTTTAGCCTGGTTGCTGGCTCAAAAACCATGGATTGCTCCAATCCCCGGCACCACAAAACTTCACCGTCTCGAAGAAAATGTAGGCGGGGCTGCAGTTGAACTCACGGCCGCAGACCTACAGGAAATTGCAGATGTGCTGGCAAAAGTTCCCGTCCAGGGCGAGCGTTATAACGCTGCAATGATGAAGTCCATTAACCGCTAAGCCTTGCTTCATTAACCGGCGACGCCATGTCGCCGGTATCCTCCCCCGTATTCATTCTCAGAGGACATCATCATGACGACCCAATCTCTTAAAGGCCGTATCGCACTGGTCACCGGCGGAACAACCGGCCTGGGTTTCGGTGCAGCGAAGCGACTGATTGAACACGGCGCAACAGTCTATATCACTGGCCGCCGACAGAACGTGCTGGACGAGGCAGTAACCAAACTGGGCAACTTCGCCAGAGCTATATGTGCGGATGTCTCAAGTAAAGAAGACATGCTGCGTGCGGCTGCCACCATTAAAGCCGAACAGGGGCATCTGGATATTTTGTTCGCTAATGCGGGTGGTGGCCACGCCACGCCACTCGAAGAACTGACCGAAGATCAGATCGACAGCGAACTGAGCATAAATGTTAAAGGTGTTGTACTCACTATGCAGAGCATGCTGGACGTGCTTCGTGACGGTTCCTCCGTAGTGCTGAATGCGTCGATTACTGCAGATATGGGGTTACCTGGATTTGCTGTTTATGCCGCGACCAAAGCGGCAGTGCGTTCACTGGCTCGCAGCTGGACCACGGATCTAAAAGGGCGAGATATCCGGGTCAATACCATAAGTCCCGGTGTAGTCCCGACCGAGGGTTACAGCAACGAACAGAAAATGAGTGACAACGATATTGCCTCATATGCTGAGCGAGTTTCCGCAGAAATACCGGCCGGGCGCGTGGGCACCGCGGCAGATATCGCGGATGCGTTGATTTTTCTGGTATCAGACTCGAGTACTTACATCCGTGGCATTGACCTGATAGTCGATGGCGGTATGACCCGTGTTTATGCCGGTAAGAACTGAGGAAATGACGATGCAGAAAATAAAATCGGAAGAACGCCACATCATCTGTGAACTGCGATGTGAACCTGAAAATCGTGAGCGCGTTAAAGAGCTGGTCCTGAAATTTGTTGAGCCTGCACGCCTTGAAGCCGGTTGCCTTTATTACGATTTTTATCAAAAAATCGATGAACCCGACACGTTTTATATTATTGACGGCTGGGTAAACCAGGATGCAGTAACCAGCCATGCGGAAAACCCGCATGTTGCAGAAGTTATGTCATACCTGCAACCGCTGCTGACATTCGGACCTTCTGTCAGTCTCATTACCCGTGTCAGTGACTGATAAGGGTAACCCCTCGCTTTCTTATTCATGGCATCACGTATGCTTCCTCTAAGCCACAACGCTAAAAAGGGACTCAAATGAATGGTATAAATCCTTATATTACGTTGAATAATGGTGTGAAAATGCCCGCTCTGGGATTGGGTGTTTATCAGGCCAAACCTGAAGAAACTACCGAGGCGGTGAAGAAGGCACTGGAAACCGGATATCGGCTTATCGATACCGCTGCGGCCTATTTTAATGAACGTGAAGTCGGCGCCGGGATCCGTCGGTCGGACGTAGGCCGCGACGATATCTTTATTGAAACTAAATTGTGGATTTCCGACTATGGCTACGATTCTGCTCTTCGCGCCTTTGATGTCAGTCTGAATAAATTAGGCATTGAGCAACTGGACCTCTGGCTGCTTCATCAGCCTCTGGCATCAGAATTTGAAAAGACCATTCAGGCCTATAAGGCGGCTGAAAAGCTGCTGGCCGAGGGGCGCGTGCGTGCCATTGGTGTATCCAACCTCACGCCCACTGAACTCGACAGATTGATTACAGAGACCAGTGTTGTTCCTGCGGTGAATCAGATCCAGGTTCATCCATATTATTCACAGGCGGAATGGCGTGCGGCTAACGACCACTATGGCATTATCACACAATGCTGGTCACCACTGGGTGGGTCTTATACCTACAACAATGCGGAGAAAAATCCTTTCGAAGATAAGGTAATCACTGGCATTGCCAGAAAATATTCGAAGACGCCGGCACAGGTTATTCTTCGATGGCATCTGGATCACGGATATTCCGCCATTCCTAAATCTGTAAAACCCCACCGAATTGTCGAAAACTTCGACGTGTTTGATTTCAGGCTCACGGCTAATGAAATTAAAGCTATTGATGCGCTTGAAACAGGCGTTCGTGGCGGCCCGGATCCCGACTCACTGGATCTGGCAACCTATGGTTTCCAGATCCCTGACTGATGATTTTCCAGTGTAATGACAAAGGTGCGTAAATGCGCCTTTGTCATGGTAGTGGGTGAGCGCTAAACCGCTGCGATGCAGGCGACCATCACACATTAACTTAGCTGATTAAAGGCCGGAAAACTGCTCCGCCTCAAAGGGATCATTCTATGAAAGTTACAGAGCTGACGAGTCGCCAGCAGGCGATCGCTCCAATTTCTGCATTCACTGCGTTGGGCGATAATCATAAACTGAGAGCCGCACTGGAAGCAGGCCTACATGCTGGCCTGACTATTAACGACATAAAAGAAATACTGGTACAGCTTTATGCTTACCTTGGTTTTCCACGTGCGCTTAACGCACTTGGAACCTTTATGACCCTTGTGAATGAACGAAAAGAACAGGGTATAAATGATATTGCAGGTTCCGAAGCCAGCCCGCTGCCTGCTGGCCGATCCCTCCTTGAACTGGGCACATCTGTGCAGACATACCTGATAGGTGTGCCAGCCAAAGGGCCTGTATTCGATTTTGCTCCTGCTATTGATACGTACCTGAAAGAACATCTGTTTGGTGACATTTTTGGACGGGACAACCTCAGTTATGAAGATCGTGAGATTGCCACCCTTGGCGCACTTGCAGGCCTGGAAGGCGTTGAGCCGCAGCTAATGTCCCATTTCAACATTTCTTTAAACATTGGTTTGACTGAAACGCAATTATGGGGGGGGATCGTCGCCCTTGAAAATTCGGCCTGTCCGGTCGTCGCTCAACGTGCAACGTCAGCCCTTGAGAAGGTGCTGGCAGCCAGTAAGTAAAATCTATGCAGCTTCTCTCTGTAGCGCAAAAGCTGCGTAATGGCATGATTATTAAAAAACAGTGAGGCCGATTTGATGGCTTTCGCGACGTGATGTCGTAAGCCCTGACCTAAAGGAATATGGCAATAATCTGGAATGCGGGGCCCATGCCTTTAATGACTTAAAAATAAAGGCATGTCCTGACAAAGTCAGCAGGGCTTTCGTTGCAACGACCCGTTGAACTCACAGCTCAAAGCAGCCTGTCAACGTGATCGATCGCCCTTACCACAGCCTAGAAGTACAAAAAATAACCTTAACGTACAATAATTTTCGATATCCAAACTGACCCCTAGTACATATCCGTGAATAGCCGAGCAGTTTGTACAACCGGTGTTTATTCAAACTAAACAGTTATACATTTAAATCTATCCCTGTATATTGTGTTTAATAAATATAATATGAGGTGCTTATGGATTACTGGTATCACGCAACTAACGAATATTTTGAAAAATGGCATGTGGCAGGTGCGACCTCTCAGCTTAAACCTGAACTCCTTCCTCATTCGTTTATCTCCTTCTCCAGAGATGAAGAACAACTTCAAGGGGCAGGAACTGGACGTTGTAGAACTACTGTTATGTCAGATGCCCTTATCGTTAACCTGCTCGATGATGAAGTATTCTCAAGGCAACTCTGGGAAGAGTTTCGTATGCACTCCTTCGGGCGTTACCATATCGCTTCAGCCAGTTTCGCAGAATGGCAGGATATGTGTGCAACAGGGAAAATACTACGCCCACACTTTATTATGGATGGGGAATCTATTATGTGGGAAAGAAAACTAGAGTCCCACAATAACGAAAAAATAAAATGGACAGTTCAACAAAACTTTGTTCGCCATTGGATTGAATTCATCATGCGTCTGGTTAAGCGTCAGGGTGTTGATGGGGTCATCTGTAATGAACACACATATCATGGCCGTAATGGACAACATTGCTCAAGTAATCTGTATATGTTTACAGCACGAAAAATAACCCCACCGGAATGGATAGCTATGCCCGATCCAGTCGTAAGATTGGCACAAAAAAAAGCGTTAAAAAAAGTACTTACCAAAAATGAACTTGAGGCAATAAAATCCTACCCGTACTATTTCTCATATTGAATTTCTTGCTGTATTTCGCACTGCCTCCTCGATCTCAAAGAATGGGATAGGGGTCAATATCACTCCAAGGCTCGCTCTTCGCCGCTGACGGTCGAGCTGGTTACTTAAAAGCTACTTTTGCAGGCTCAGGCGATAGCCAATTCAACTCGCCTTTTGCACGAAAATCAGCAATGGCCGCTTCAATAATTTCGCGACTCAAAGAAGGTGTATCTGCAATGATTTGCAATCCTATACCACTCCGATATCCAGGCCGAATACGGTAGCCGCAGTAAATTTTGGGGGAAATGTCTCGAGCGATCTCTTGTTTCAGATTAGCAACATGCTGCAACCAAGTTAAACCATCATATTGCGGCTGAGGTAAGCGCCAGGCTGCTGTAAATTGTCCATCCTCATTGAGGAATGCGCCGGAGGGGACAGGTTTAGCGCGGTCAAAGGCGAGTGACTCTACAGCATCATCAAAAGCTATTCCCGGGGTGATGATCTCGGCGTTCCAGTAGGTTTCGGGCTTAGAGCCCAAGAAAATAATATCGCTCCAAGTCCAATTCCCATTATTGGATGCATACTGTAGATCGCACTCGTCATAAAACACACCGCCGCAGCGATGACGCTCACGAAAAATCAGGTTTTTTACCCGCTGAGTTTTAGTACGACGCTTTCTGCGAGAAAGGGAAGTAAAAACCTTGTATTTTTTTGCCATTAAATTGCCCTGCGACTCATTTCGCTGGGTGAAATCCAGCAGGTCAGCTTATAACTGAAGTTTACCTCTAGCCAATTGGCTATGCTGATTTTGAGATACGCTCAAGCGCAACCTGTGCAAGAAACCCAGAGCGTGATTTAAACTCTGGGTGAGTTGCAACACAGCGGTCGATACGGTCAATCAGCGACTTTGGCAGGGTTACGTTGATTTTTTCAGAACCGCCCAACAACCTGGTTACATCGATATCTACAACGGCCCATGTATAACCAGCAAACTCTGGATCTTTCGCAAGAATACCGACTGGTGATACAGCGGGAATATCTCTGCCCAACTCGACCAGCAACTCAATATGCCCGGTGATCGCTTCTTTTGCGTTAGCGATAGCTTCATCCATCGTATCACCGGCTGAAAAACAGCCAGGCAAATCTGGAACGGTCACACCAAATGCGTGCAGATCATCACCGGCTTCTATAGCAATGGGATACAACATATTTTCACCCTCTGTGATAAAGCGGGGATTAAATCCCCGCTTGTTTTCTGATGCTCTTTACCGTTTTTATCGGTAAGTCCTTTTTGGGGTGAGGTATCGTTACCAGCCCCGGCTTTGTTGGATGGGTGAAGTGGTGATGACTACCATTTACCCTTGCCAGCACCCAACCATCTTCCTTGATTTCTGCAATTAATCTTCTGCTATCCATCCTTAAGCCTTGTTGTGTCCTGATATAATCATTATAACCCCAATAACCCTATAAATGCAACGTTTTAGAGTTACTGGAGTTACTTTTTTTGGCCAAGGCGGAAGTTTATTAAAGAGGCGACAACAGAATTTTCATGTAATACCGTTGGTTAGTGTCGCCGGAGACGCGGCGTAGCCGCTAATCCATTTGATAGGTTCTACCAAACCCAACCACCACCCTGCAAAGCCATACCCGCTATAAGCAATACAGAAAATTCAGTGCGCGGTCGGAGTGGCCACGACAAGGCGTAGCCGCAGACGTGGCGTATCTCCGCGTTAGCGGACCAAAGGGCCGCTTACGAGCGTGTTACTCAGGACACAGCAGCAACACAACTAACAGCCACTCCTCAATCTAGTTACAACATCCATTATTAAAAGCGACGTCATTCCGGCCCAAAGGACCGGGGCGGCGGGGCTTTTCAGTGGTGGGGACAGCGCTAAGGTTTCAGATTTGCACAGGACTGATTTTATTGATGCCTAACCGTATGTTGTAACTATTTCCTGCCGCATCCGCCGGTGGCGGATTTGTCCAATCCCTCAAAGCTCACAGACGTCACTGTGGTCTTCTCACGATTCTGTTCTCACTGCCCCAAGCGTTAGCGTGGGGTGCTAACTCTGTTGTTCTCTGAACGGCGTGGCCGCTCCGGCCGCTGCGAGTGAAGTCCTCTATGTTGTTTTCCACAGTGTGCACGGCGATAAGGGATCTCTCTGAAACGAAGTGAACAGAGATAAAAGAAGGGGGTTAAGAATAAATTGCGGATTCTCCTTTACTCAGTTGTGGATTTCTTCGCTTATTCGTTTGCGGATTTCTGTTCATAACTCACTGTGGCAGTGTAGATATTAGTGCGTAAAGCCCCTGCTGGGACATTTGAGCGGATAAGGAGTCCTGCGGTGGTTAAATTCGCGCCGTTTCAATAGATGACAGGTAACACAAATAGCCCCGGAGGGGCTTTCGTTGATTTATTCGAAGGATTGTTTCGCTAAGAAGGCGATGCCTCGAACAACTTCAGCTGGTAGAGGCGCTGAATGGCCAACTGCTCAAGTCGTTCTGACGTGCACCAATATGCCTCGTCAGGGGGCATGGTTTTTAAGATGAACTTACTCATCTCATACACCTGGCTGTCACGGGGAAGACGGGCCAGGCGGTTGGCTCGTTTTCGTTCGGCACCTTTCTTGCGGCGAAACTTCAGGGCGGCCAGGGTGCAGTTTTCTGCCCAGCGACGTCTGGCGTGCGCAGGAGAGATGTCTTCACCTTCGTGCATAAGTCCAAGCTTGATTAGCTGCTCACGCTCAGCACTTAGTCGGAGGCGCTTTTCCTGTTCGTGGCGCAGCTTTACCGGGTCGGCACCCAGCATGCTGAACCCTAGTTCGGTTATCCAGACGTATTTCGGAAGCCAGGTCCGGGTTTCTCGATCCCATTCCTTTTCGGACGAGAACGCCAAAACGCCATACCGAACCTGTTCTGCCAATAAATTGGACATGCGCGAGACTGTCACCTCGGTACCAGGGATGACATTTCCCATTTTGTCCTTTGGACTCAGTTCTCTGGCCAGACGGGAGGTACACATCCCCACACCATGGTGTGCTGCATCGCAAAAACTGACAAGTAACGGCCAGATACTGTCGATCATCCGTTGCTTCTCAGGTTTAAACGCATTCTTCCGGCCAGCACGCTGCCGTTCCTTCACATAAAGCGGGTGTCGGGACATGTGTTTGCGTAGCTGTGCTTTGCCGGTGTCCGGGTCAGATTTTACAAGGAGGTTATAGACGCGACCAAGCTGGCCACCAAGTTTTTTGTAGTGAGCCGCACGGAACCAGGACGGGTTTTCGCATTTGGGTTTTGTGGAGTGT
Organism: Citrobacter sp. OP27; assembly: GCA_050516505.1. Classification (GTDB taxonomy): domain Bacteria; phylum Pseudomonadota; class Gammaproteobacteria; order Enterobacterales; family Enterobacteriaceae; genus Scandinavium; species Scandinavium ludwigii_A. Next base: position 48,975 of record CP191519.1, on the reverse strand, counting down.
TCACCACGACGACGACGGGTTTTCTTTTTACCAGGCGACGTCAGAAACGATGAAATGGAGCCATCATCTACGTCCTGCCAGAAGCGAACCTGATCGTTCGTATCGAGTTGCGACCAATGTCGCCGTTGAGAGTGTTTCTTCTCAGACACCACTACCCGCACTTATGGCGAGTAGCAAAAGTTGAAATGTACGCATGTTGCGGTATAATCCTTTTTAGGTTTCGACCTGAGCCCTGACTACCATCGACCTTCCGCCAAGTTGAGAAGATGATTGTCGGGGCTTTGTTTTTTGGGCGATACCCACTTCGTATCAAACCCTCTCCTTTGCCAGCGAACTGACTTGTCCTACATTCTACTCAAAACCCCCCATTTCGCAACAACCCCTATTGCACCCCAATCGCATTAATTGCAAAAAACGAGCCAATTCCACACTAAAACCAGCACTAATAATCAAAGCATTGAAAATATTTACATATAATAATAAAAGATCTGCGAATCTATTACGGATTTGTTTTGAATCTGTTTTGGATTTGTTTTGATAGGATTAAAGAACGCCCGACTTGGTACTGGTAATACCAAGCCGAGCTACCGATAGACCACCTGATATGGAGGCGGCTTATGGCTGTCAGGGATCGTATTGCCCTTTTTAAAGGATATCAAGCAGTGAATGCAGCAGCAGCATCCGTAGGGATGTCGCGTATTTATGCATTTGAATCAACGACTGAACCTGCCGGTATAAAAGACCTTGAACATCGTTACATCTATGTAAATGAAGCATATAGGGAGCTTCTTAGGCTTCCTCTCACCTATGATGTAACAGGAAAAACATTCCAGGAACTGACAGGGCTTGAAAGCGAGTTTTCTGACAACATCAGGAAGCATGAAAACCTTGTGATGCGTGATAAAAAGGCCAGTTTTGCTCGTGAGTTCTTTCCTTTTGGAACCTTTGAGCACCATGTTCCGTATTTTTTTTACCGTATCCCGCACATGTCAGATGCTGGACATGTCACTGCAATCGAATTTTTTGCAGTTTCATGGCATGAGTTTTCAGGCATGTATCATCAAGGTTCAGATTCACCTGTCCAGGACCATAAATTACTGACTCCCTATTCACTTTTAACGGATAAACAGTGGTCTGCGTTATATTTGTACTGCACAGGGCTGACAGTAAAAGAGATTGCAAACACTCTGGGAATTTCGTTAAGCGGCGTTCGTAAGCGCATTGATCGAGGCGCTGAAATAACGCTCAGTCATTTACAGTTAGATACAAACACAGAAATAATGCCCGAAATCGTTAAATTAGGGTGGCTTAATTTTACGCCGCCAGAATTATCTGATGGGATTCAACAATTTACGATATACCACCCAACCAGCTAGCATATTTTATCATTGGATGGAAGGTGGCAGAAAATGCCACCTTCGCATCTTCATCGCTATTCGTTAGACTTATCTCAACTTTTCCCAACCTGATATTTACTGGATATAGCTGATGAGCGTAATTCAACAACGAACCTCAACCGAATCCTTTAAGAAGAAATACATCACCGTTGAGCTGTCGGAATCCCTTAATCATTTCCTTGAAGATTCTGCCAAAAGGAATGGTCGCTCTAAAAAGAAAGAACTGATCCATATTCTTGACGTGATGAGAGCAGCTGCCGAGCTTAGTACACGCTAATCTGCCCAACACCCTAACCATCTAATCTGTAATGATTAATCCCCTTTATCGGGGCGGGCTACGCACGTTTTAAATCTCGTTTCTTATGAGCTAAATGATTCAGCTCAGGGACAGCTGCGCTCTTTTTACAGGGTCCAGCCTGGCTCCTCACACATGTTGTGCAGGAGTCCGAATATCGGATGCGACGATATTTGGAGGGAAACCTCAGTTCTTTAACAATTTGCGCTACGCCTGGCTGGATGGCCGCAGTAATCCAGCAAACACACCCCAACGGTAGCGGGGCATCGTTATGCCGTAGCGATTTAATGTGAACGGCAAATATATGGGTGTGCCTCGTCAGGGGTATAGCCACATGTTTATGTTTAAACCCGATCAGGAACCTCCATGCTTAATAGAATATTGCATCCGGGTTCACCCCGGCCTACAGGCATTACCACGCGAAAATACTGGGGAGGATTACGGTGAAGCGAGCATTAATATTCCCTTTACTGTTAGCGGGCTGTCATGCCGCAAATGCAGCAACGCCCCTCTCCTCCAGTTGTACGTCAGATTTATCCTATGTCCGCTTTACCGGTACACCACCCGAATTACCGGTGATGGTGAACAACAGCGGACACAACAAACTTCTTTCAGAAGCGCTATTTGCCATTATCCCACCCGGCTGGACTTATACCCTGTCAAACCCTGTAAAACAGTCCTTCCGGACACACGTTAACTGGTTCGGCAATAATACGTGGCCGCACGTTCTCGACCAGCTGGCCGGTCATTATCATCTGACAATGACCATCATGTGGGCGTCACAGCAGGTGGTGGTTGACCTTCAGGGCCAGGGTCAGCTGTCAGCGCCAGTCTGCACACCGCCGACGAAACCGGCAGTATCGCCTTCACCACATAATCCTTTCAGTGCAACGGCCACTACCACACCATCTATACCCAAAGCGCCCTCGGTTCTTATCGGCCCTGTCATACATACCCCTCCGCCCGTGCCGACGCGGGTCTGGCGGGCGGAAACGGGCCAGACTCTCCGGGATGTGATTTATGCCTGGGCCGCCACGGCGGATTGTCACAGTGGCCACTGGAGCGTGCAGTGGGTAACCCCCGTTAATTACCGCATCGATGCGCCACTGAGTTTCAGCGGCACCTGGAAAGCGGCACTCACCGGGATATTCAGCCTGTATGAAAAAGCCGCTACCCCGCTTTATGCCGGGACGTCCACCCCTCAGTGCCTTGTTACGGTTGATGATAAACCTTCGAGGTGATCATGGTCTGGCTTCTGGCTTGTGTGATGACCATTCTGATGTCGGTTGTCACCCTAAGTAATACGCACGCACTCAACACCCATTCGGCAGCTTCGGTATCCGCCGAACAACAGGCCGATCAGACCGTCGCTTACATGTCCGCCCTCGACGATTACCTCTATGACCACCCGCAAACTGACGGCACGGTGCCCGATAGCACCCTCCCGGTGATGCCGCCTAAAAATGGCCATCACATTATTCAGGCATCCCGCGTCTGGGTGTGGCAACCGGATGCACCCGGCCTGTTGTGGCAGCTGGAGAAGACCAGTGAAGCGTCGGCGCTGATGGGTAAGGTCGCGAACGGACGTCTGATTGATGCCATCGGTACGGATATGACGGTCTCTGTGCCGTCATCCATACCCGACGGCAGTGTGGTGTACCTCAATTAATTGATTCTTCTGGACTGATTATGCAAACCCCCTCCTTCACGGCGCTGGCCGTTTTCGCAGCGTTAACCTTTGGCCTGTCCGGGTGCAGTTCACTCGACCACATTAACCATACTCTGCACAAAACCGACACGGATTACGCACGCGGCAACAAGGCGATGCACGACGCGTCCCATGTTCCCCCTGTCACCGAAATGTCCGGGCAATGGATCAACCCGGTTCCGATTGCGAAGCAGAACCAGAAATCCCAGCTGCCGCCGTGCTCTGTGACCTTTACGCGACCAGGTGCCGTTTCCCTGAACGACGTACTGGCCTTTATCAGCAAAAGCTGCCGGGTGCCGGCCACGGCCACCGCTGATGCCCAATCAGCGATTGCAGGTGGGGGGAGCAGTGAAACCGCACAGGTAAAAGGGAATCTGCCTTTACCGAAAGTCGATTCCGGGATGCCTTCTCTGGCGGGAATGGCTTCCACCGGCGGCGGACCAGTGAGTACCGGCAAAACTCTGCACGGGGTTTACTGGCAGGGGTCGGCAGCCGGATTACTGGATAACGTCACTACCCGCATGGGTCTGTCCTGGCGCTATGACCACGGCCACGTATCGGTCTTTTATCTCGATACCCGCCACTATCCGATTTTGTTCATGGATAACGTGACGGACTTCAGCTCCAAAGTCGTGTCAGGCACCACATCCAGTAACGGCACATCAGGCGGTTCGTCCGGCAGCTCCGGCGGGTTATCCGGTGATACCGACACAGAACAAACAACCAAAACCTCCCTTAAAACGTCGTTGTATGCCGACCTGAATAAGTCCATTCAGTCGATGCTCACACCGGGAGTGGGGCGTGAGTTTCTGTCTGCCGGAATGTTGACGGTGACGGATACGCCGCAGGTGCTCGACAACATCAAACACTACATTGACGATCGCAATAACGAACTCAACCGCCAGGTCGTGATTAACGTTGAAGTCCTGAGTCTGACCAAACACCGGGAAGACCAGCTCGGCATCGACTGGGATATGGTCTTTTCCTCCGGGGGAGTCAGCGGATCGGTGGCCAATGCCTTTGCCGGAACCGCCAGCGATGCGATGACCAGCGGGCTGACCATCCTAAATGGCCGTTTTGCCGGGTCGAAAGCGTTTCTTGAAGCCCTGTCTGAACAGGCGAACGTGTCCATCGTGACGCAGGAAGCCTCCACCACCACCAATATGTCAGCGGTGCCGATTCAAGTCGGGACACAGCAGGACTACGCCGACAGCGTGACCAATGAAGACACCGCCAACGTCGGATCTTCGACTTCAATCAGCAAATCCACGGTCACCACCGGCTTTAACATGACCGTGCTTCCGTACATCCTCCCGTCAGACGGTGAAGTGCAGTTGCTGGCCAGTCTGAGCATGAGCGATGACCCGACGTTCCGTACCTTCAACAGCGGGGATGCGTCGATTGAGCTGATGAAGACCAAAATGAAGGTCTTCTCCCAGCGGGCCATGCTGCATAACGGCCAGACGCTGGTCCTGTCCGGATTCCAGCAGATGAACGACACCGGCAGCAAGCAAGGCGTCGGCAGTTCGTCCTTCTGGGGCCTGGGCGGCGGCGGTAATGCGCAGAACGATAAAACCATGCTGGTCATTCTGATCACCCCGACCGTGATGGAGTGACGATATGGCCAGACTGATTAAACATGGCCGACTGAATGCCCTGGCCGGGATGCACTGGCAGTACGTTGCCCAGAACCGCATCCGGGCATTACGCGTGCTGGCCAGAAATGAAGACGCCACCAGGTTTGTGGTAGTTCCGTCCGCCAGTAGTGAAGGGGTGTTACTCGGCTGTGACCGTGACGCCCCAGAAATGCCACGGCGTGGATTGCCGGTATCACTGGCATTACTGGTGCTACCGGCATTGAAAAGGCATGGCGACAGCGGCGTGGCCATCGTGCCGCTGGATGAAAATACCTGGTGGTTTGTGGCGATAACTCAGGGTGAGTTATCTGTGTTGTCTGATATCACCGGATCTAAATCGCGGGTGCTGGCGGCCATTGACGACTTCTACCGCTTTCAGCCCCGTGATGACGGGTTTTGCCTGGCACCGGCGGGATTTTTACCGGACAGGGCATCTTCGGAATCTTCACTGGCGGCGCTCCTAGATGAGAGTACCTCGTCACTGGTAAACCGCTACCTGTCCGTTCGCCTGCGTCCTGTTTCTACCCAGAAAACCAACGCCCGGATTGGTCTTGCTGCCCTCATGTGTCTGGCGGCCTGGCTTGGCTGGCAGCACTGGCAGACGGTGAAAGAGCATGAGCAGGAAACAGCGGCACACAATGCCCTGGTGCAGGCGCGACAGGCCCGGCTGAACAACGCTAAAAATGTGACTAACCCCTGGCAGACTTTGGCCGCCCCGCTGGAGGTACTGACCAGCTGCCGCCATCAGTGGTCCCGCCTGCCGCTCTCGATTGCCGGTTGGGTCTTCTCGGTTTCGGAATGCGGGTCAGACGGTAAAGGTCACACCATTCTGATGAGTCGCTATAAACGCCCGCGTAATGAGACAGTAGGGGATTTTGCCGCCCGCCTGCCGGTGTATTACCCGCAAACACCGGTCTTTGATATCCCCGGCCCGGCCAGTACCGCCCAGTTCATTCAGACGGTCACGGTGCCGGTACCGAAAAAGAATGATCGGTTATTAAAACAACATGACCTGCTGCTGTGGATGACCAGTTACGCCCAGAAGCTGCACGCAGACCTCAGTATTCAGCCCAAAGCACGTAACACCAAAGTCCCGCTGCCTTATCTGATGTACGCCTGGTCCCTTAAAACCGATATCCCGCCTGACAACCTGGCCCTGAACACACTGCCGGACGGCGTGCGCATCAGCAAAGTGTCCATGACACTGGCACAGGCAAGGCTGCACTACATCCTGCAAGGAGAACTCTATGCACATCGCTAAATTCTGGCTGGCCATCGCCCTGGCAGGCATTGCGCTGCCGGTGCTGGCCGGAACACCCAGTTCACCGCCGCCTTCCGGTAGCGACGGGTTAAACATTGCCCGTCTCGAGCAAATCCAGTCCGAAACGCTGCTGCTTGAAGCCCAGGCCCAGCGCACCAAAGCCGAACTGGCCGCACAGGGGGGCAGCTCGCAAGATACATCATCATCGTCGTCCTCCACGCCTTCCGTTGTGCCGGTGGGCAACAGCTTACCCCGCGTGACGCAGATTGCCGGGGCCGGTTCCGCGCTGTCTGCCCGGTTACTGATGACTGACGGATCACTGGCTGACGTAATCACCGGTCAGACACTGTCCGGGTCCGGGTTAACCATTACCCGTATCACATCACGGGGCGTCACGGCCCGCCGTCAGGATGGTGGTCTGTTAACGTTACCGATGGCGGAGTGAGGCAATGCTGAAGCAAAACGCACTCATTATTCCGTCAGCTATCCGCACCCTGGTGTTTCTCAGTGACGATAAATTTTTGATCTCAGAGAATCACCGCAGTAACCCGCAAATCCAGACGTTCTATCAGCAGGTAAAAAAAGCGCTCGACTGGGAACCGGAGTTTGTCCCGTTGCCGGTGCTGAATCAGCATCTGGAAAATGACAGCGAAGCGGTGAATACCAGCGAAAACCAGCAGAAGGTCATCGAGCTGTTCCGCATTGCCCGCGATGTCGGGGCATCCGATATCCACCTGGAAATCGGCTATCAGGGCGTCACGCAGGTATCGATGCGTATTCATGGCGATCTGGAAGTCATCGACAGCCTGGAAGTGCAGGAAGGCAAGGACCTGGCCTCGACCATCGTGTTGTCGATGTGCGACATGGCCGAAAAGTCCTTCAATGAAAACCGGCCACAGGGCGGACGTCTCGCCAGTAAGTACCTGGAGGGACTCGACTTGTTCGGGGCGCGTTATGCGCATACGCCTGCCGTCTATGGCCTGTTTGTGGTGATGCGTATCATCCCCGATGACGGCGATTGTCCACCGACGCTGGACGAGCTGGGATTTTTGCCTGAGCAGCAGGCATTGCTGGGAACAATGCTGCGTAAACCGGAAGGGGTGGTCATTCTCTCTGGACCGACCGGGTCGGGGAAAAGTACGACGTTGCGCAGTTTTGGTGACCAGTACACGTCCCTGACCAAAGGCAAGCGCCGGTTGCTGACCATAGAAGATCCCCCTGAAGGGAAAATTGCCGGGGTGCAAATCCCCATTGTGGCCGACCGCAATAATCCTGACGCCGTGTCGGAAGCCTGGGTGGGCACCATGACCGTGGCACTTCGCCTCGATCCTGACGGGATTATCGTCGGTGAAATTCGCTGTAAGAACTCGGCCAAAACCGCCGTCAATGCCGCCATGACCGGACACCTCATACTGACCACGCTGCATTCCAACGACCCGTTCAACATTCTGGAACGTCTGGCCACGCTGGATATCGAACCGGAACTGATTGCAGACCCGCAGCTGATGATTGGGCTTATCAGCCAGCGCCTGGTTCAGAAATTGTGTCCTGAATGCCGCCTGACGCTTGATGAGGTGAAAGACCGTCTCGTGACTGAAGACCTCGACCTGGTACAGCGCTTCTGTGACACAGAAAAAACCCGCTTCCATAACCCGGAAGGCTGTCAGCACTGCCGCCAGAAGGTCCGTAACCGTTACGTCAGTCAGGGCGTGAAGGGCCGAACCGTGATTGCCGAAGTCGTGCAACCGGATGTTGAAATGATGTCGCTGTACGTCAAAAAAGGCCGATTGTCTGCACGAAAATACTGGCGCGATACGCTGCACGGGATCACCCGTAACCAGCACCTGATGCGCCTGGTCAATCAGGGCCTGGTTGACCCGCTACTTGCCCACAGCGTCAGTCCTCTGGATGAAGACGAGGTGTTCCTGTGAATATCCGGTCCACCCTGGAAAACCTGCTCGATGCCCTGCCGCTTGACCAGGCCAACCACTGGCTGGCCCGAAAAACCTTCAGCACCGGTGAGCGCCGTGAACTGTATGAAGACCTTGCCTTCCTGCTGGACAACAACAAGACCCTCGAGGTGGCGCTGAGTGATATGTACAACGTGGCCACCGAATTTGGCCAGGCCCGCGAAAACGGCACGGCGCTCTGTCTGAAGGATTGTCTGGACGCGTTGCAAAACGGCAAAAGTATCGACATCGGCCTGAGTGACTGGGTTCCCACACAGGAAATCGCGCTGATAGGCTCGGGTGTCACCGACGGCAATCTGGCCGGGGCACTGAAACGGGCGATAACCGTCGTGGAAAGCACCGCCGGGATGGTATCCACCTGTCTTTCTACCCTGACCTATCCGGTGTTTCTGGTCGGAACCATGTTTTTCATGATGGACATGTGTGTGACGGAGTTTATACCCAAACTCTCCCGCATCGCGCCGCGTGAAGCCTGGACCGGCTCGTTGTGGTGGCTGGCCAGTGTCTCAGAGTTTTTCGTGACCAATGCTGTCCTGCTGGCCCTGCTGGCCTTGCTGTCTGGGGTCTGGGCCATCTGGTCATTGCCGAACCTCACCGGAGACGTTCGACGGGTGCTTGATCACCTGATGCCCTGGTCACTGTACCGCGACATTCAGGGGGTGACGTTTCTGCTGAACCTCTCGGCGCTGATGCGGGCCAACATCAAGGTTCTCGATACGCTGAATATCCTCGCCCGCTATGCCTCACCCTGGCTGCTTGAGCGCATCGATGCGACCCGACGGGAAGTGAACCGGGGGGCGCATCTGGGTATGGCCCTAAAGAACACCGGCATGGACTTCCCCGGCAAAGAGTGTGTGAACAAGCTGATCCTGCTGACCGCCGGGGATAACGCGGAAGACATCATCGAAAACTTTGCCCAGTCCTGGCTCGTTAAAACCCAGAATCACATCAAACAGAAAATTTTCCGGTTGTCCGTCTTCTGCTTCCTGCTGGTCGGCGGCTACCTGTTCCTAATGTTGTTTGCCAGCCAGCAAATCACGTCCCTTGCAGGTCAACTGCATTAATCCACCCTCCTATAAAAAGGATATGTATGAAACGAAAACACCCGGACTCGGGGTCCATCACGCTGACAGAAGCCATTGTCTGGTTCCTGCTGTTACTCGGCGTCATCATTGGCATCCTGGCGGCCACCCGCTCGGCGTTTACTAGTAATGACGTCAACAACGAACTGAACAACGTCGAATTTATGGTCAATAAGTCCCGTACCCTGCTGAAGCAGAACGGTATTTATGACTTCTCTGATGAAGGGGAAATGACCGGGGCGCTGATAGAGTACGGCGGCGTGCCGGACACCATGAATGTCACCGGCGACAAATCCACTGGCAGCGCAACGCTGCAAAACGTCTGGGGCGGGGCTGTCTCTGTTGCTCCGGTGGCGGATGATTCCGGCAATAACACCGGCTTCTCCATCACGTACAACGATGTGACCCAGTCGGCGTGCGCCACCCTCGCCGGACAGCTGAGTTCGACTGGACTGGTGGATACCACCTCTGTTAACGGCACCACCACCGACGGGGCTGTCTCCGTTACGGATGCCGGTTCGCAGTGTACGGCTGATGACGGCTCCAAAGGCTCGAACGTGCTGATTTTCACCAGTAACACCTGATAAACCCAGGACAGGCGGCATTGTCGCCTGATAACCACAATGTCCAGATTCATTGCCCTCGTGGCCCTGGTGCTCACCTTTCAGGCCCATGCGTTTTGTTTTCAGGATGCGGGCAGGCGCTATCACATCGACCCGCTGCTGCTACGGTCCATCGCGATGCAGGAAAGTGGCCTGAATCCTCATGCCATCAATCAGAACCGCAACCGTAAAGGGGCTGTTACCAGTACCGATTACGGACTGATGCAAATCAACTCTACCCATGTGCCTGAACTAAAACGCCTCGGCATCATTCATTCCTCCCGCGAGCTGCTGGATAACGCCTGTCTTAACGTGGAGGTCGGGGCCTGGATTCTGGCCAAAGCCTTCCAGGTCTGTGACGTGAACTGGCGATGTCTCGGGGCCTATAACGCCGGATTTAAGGAGGATAACCCTAACCGTCTGAAGTATGCCCGGCGGGTATTTACGATTTACCGAAAACTGAAGGGGATGCCATGACCCCGCTTTATGGCCACATCCTTGCAGGTGCGGCAATGCTGATCCTGACGGTAGTGTGCTTCACGCTGGTTGACCGTTTTATCGTCTGGCATGAGGGCAGGCAGGTTAGCCGCAGGCTGGCCATTCCTGCCACAACCCTGTTTATCGCCCTGTGTTTATTGCAACTCCCCGCCCTGTTCGCAGGTCATGTTTCATCGGCGATACAGGTAGTAGTGATTTACGGCTTCAGTTTGATGTTTCTGCTTCTGGACTGCTCCAACAGCTGGCTTCCGTTGGAGTTCACCGCACCGTTTTGCATTGCGGGTGTGCTGCTGACGTCATCCCCCCTCAGCACGGCGCTACTTAATCTGGCCATGATGGGCGGCCTGATGACCGGATACCGCGTAATGCTTCGTCGGATATATGGCGCCGACGTTCTGGGTAAAGGCGATATCTGGATGATGAGCGGATTTGCGGCGTTCTTCTCGTTCACCGCCAGCGCGGCAGTCCTGGTCTGTGGTCTGACAGCCCTGCTGCTGACCGGTCGCCTGCTTCGCAGGTCTGCTCTACCACTGGCGCCGTTCGTTCTGCCTTTCTCAACGCTGCTCTGCATGATGCACGACAGCCTTCCCCTGATATGGAGATTACTGTGAGAAAAAGACCCATCCATACCGGCGGCCTCTCTCTGATTGAGGCCGGGATCGTCCTGATGATCATCCTGACAGTGGTGGTCGCAGCGACGGTTTACTGGCGAAACTCCATCGACGATATGGAGTACAACTCCACCGCCACGCAGCTGAACACCGTCACCGCTGCCGCAACGGATTACATCCACGACAACATGACGGACCTGGCCAAAAACGTCACTGCCGGTCATCCAGTATATGTGACCGGCCAGCAGCTGCGTGATACCGGTTATCTGATGCCGGGTTATTCACTGACCAACAACGCTCACCAGGATTATCAGGTGGCCGTTGCAGTGAACCCTAAATTCACCACCCGCCTGGTCGCGTTTGTCCTGACGCAAAATGGCACCACCATTCCCTATGACGGTCTGCGTACCATCACCGGTTACGCCGGGGGGATGTCCGGTTACATTCATGACGACAATATTGCAGAAGGGGCATATGGCGGCTGGAAAATGACCCTGTCCGATTACGGAATAAGTGCAAAATCGGGGCATCTGGCCAGTTACCTGTCATCCGATAAGCTCGGCACAGGCACGGCAGCGGAGGACCGTTTATACCGTTACTCGGTGGATGGCCATCCGGGTCTGAACCAGATGCAGACTGCCATCGACATGGATAAAAACAACGTCAATAACGCCGGAACGGTAACCACTGAAAACGTGACTGCCAGTGACAACGTCACATCCGGCACAGTAAATGCCACCTCCATGACGGCCAGCGGAACGGTCAGTACCCATGATCTGACTGCCAGCAATACTGTGAACACCAACATTCTGACCGCCACTGGCAACGTAACCGCGAAAGGGTCAATGACCGCGAACGGCTCAATGACTGGCGGAACGGTGCGCGCGAACGGACGGCTGTCCACCGGTGAAGTGTTGCAGCTCGATAAGGTGAATACTGCCGGTGCAGCCTGTAGCCCGAACGGGCTGGTCAGCCGTGACAGTAACGGCGGCATCCTCTCCTGCATTGACGGCATCTGGTCGGCTCCGGGTGGCGGCATCCCTCTGCCTCCACCACAGACTGTCAGCTGCACAATCAAACGCAACTCCAGTGGTTACTCATACACAGATCAGTTCCAGGCCAAAGTGGATGCCAGCGGCGCATTCTGGACACGTTACGTCCTCGATGCCGGGACGGATTCAGGCTGGACACGAGGCTCAATATCAGAAAGCCCCAGATACTCCGGAGACACTCAGCGACTCGTAACGGTCTCTCTCGCCGGGCTTGTCGCCATCGAAGACGCCAGTAGTTGCTCTACGCACAGTGGCGGCTCCAGCTGCACAGACAGCCGCCCGATGTGCGCGGGAAACTGGTCCTATTAACCTGCTCGCTTTCACTGCGTTTATGACGAACGCCGGCGAAGCCAGATTTTCAATCTGGGTTTTCCGGGGTTGACCCGCGGTAGGCGAAATCTTTTGTTCTCCCTTTATATGCAGCTGCCGGAGGTCATGCTGAGAAACATGTTCATGCGCTGACGCGCCATTCCCCTTCCCTTTTTCCAACATTCGGATGTTCCCATGCTTAAAAACATTAATCGCGTGGCGCTTCGCCTCGCCGTCTTTCTGTCCCTGATTTTCCCGGCACTGGCGCGGGCCTCGTCGTCTACCGGGATGCCCTGGGAAGACCCGCTTAACAAGGTGGTGGACTCTGTCACCGGCCCGATTGCCTTTGGTGTCTCGGTGCTCGGCGTGGTCGTCGCCGGTATGGCGCTGGCCTTCGGCGGTCAGCTGGATGGCTTCATTCAGAAAATCGCTATTCTGGCGCTGGTCGTGGCGCTCATCGTTATGGCCACCAACGTCATGAGTTCGCTGTTCGGGGTGTCTTCCACCGTCATTGCCATGGTTGCCCCGCACGCGCTGGCGCTGGTGTAAACCGTGAGCGAAAAACTTGAACATTCCCGCGTGTTTAAGTTCGGTCGCAGTCATTTGTTCCTTGGCGGTGAGCGTGAGCTGGTTCTGGTCACGTCGCTGTTTTGCCTGGTTCTGGTGGTGATATTGCAGAACCTGGCCGCCGCCGTGGTGGGTGTCGTTCTGTGGGTCGGCCTGTTGCCGATCTACAGAATGATGGCCAACGCCGATCCCCGAATGACGCAGGTTTACCGGGCCTATACGCGCTATCAGCCCTTCTATGCCGCCCACGGCATGAAGAACCACGGAAAACTAAAATGATTGCCCTTAAAACTTACCGGGACTCCCATCAGGGATTTTCGGACCTGCTCAACTATGCCGCGATGGTTGATGACGGCGTTATTGTTAACAAGGACGGCAGCTTCACCGCTGCCTTTGCCTATCGTGGTCCCGACATCAGCAGTTCCACACCCGATGACCGCAACATGGTGTCCCGGCGAATGAATCTGGCGCTGGCCTCTCTCGGCACCGGCTACATGACCCAGTTTGACGCCATTCGCGCCCGCACATCGTCCTATTCCGCTCCCGAACGTTCGCACTTTCCGCACGCGGTCTTTCTGATGATTGATGAAAGCCGCCGATACCACTTCGAGCAGGAAGGTAATCAGTTCCAGTCCTCGTATGTGCTGACGGTGACGTATATGCCGCCGTCAAAGAATCTATCGAAAATCACAGAACTGGTGTTTGAACAGGGTGATATCACCCGCACCAGCCCGGCACAGCGCAACCTGTCCCGCTTTAAAACCAAAATGCAGGAGCTGGAAGGCCGACTCGATGGGTTCCTGCATGTGGAGCGCCTGAAAGCGTACCCACATGATGAGCTTTACCGGGACAGCCTGCTGGAGTCCATCAATGCCGCCATTCTTGGCCATCATCATCCGGTCACATTGCCGCATACGCCGATGTACCTGGACAGTTACCTGGGAAACTATGATTTCTGGACCGGTCTGAAGCCAAAGCTGAACCAGGAATACATATGCTGTATCTCCATCGACGGCTTCCCGCACTTTAGTCACCCGAACCTGCTGAATACGCTCGATTACCTGAACGTCGAATACCGCTGGAATACCCGGTTCTGTCATTTCGACTCAACGGAAGCCATTAAGCTGCTGAAGAAAGAACAGAACAAGTGGAAGCAAAAGGTGGTCAGCTTTAAAGATAAGCTGCTGCGCACCAATAATCCGAAGGTCGATCAGGACGCGCTGGACATGGTGAACCAGTACGAGGCGGCCATAACCCGGACGTCAAAGGGGGATGTGCAGTACGGGCATTACACCTCGACCATCGTGTTGCGTCATGCCGACATTGAACAGCTGGAGCTGGACGCGGAAGAAGTCGCGAAGTGTATCCGCAATACCATGGGCATGACCTGCCGCATTGAAACGGTGAACGCGGTCGAGGCGTTCCTTGGCACCCTGCCGTCTGACTCGCTACACAACGTCAGAAAACCGCTGCTCAATACTGAAAACCTGAGTCACATGTTGCCGCTGTCGGGGATCTGGACCGGTTCGGCAAACTGTCCCTGCCCGTTCTACCCGGAGGACTCGCCGCCGCTGATGTACTGTAGCGCCGAAGGGAACACGCCGTTTCGCTTTAACCTTCACGTTAAAGATCTTGGCCATACCCTGATTTTCGGGCCCACCGGCTCCGGTAAATCGACCCTGCTGGCCATGATTGCCGCGCAGTTTATGCGTTATCAACGCGCCACGCTGTTTGCCTTTGATAAAGGTAACTCGATGTATGCGATTAGTCAGTGTGGCGGGAAGCACTTCGACATCGCCGGTGATGGTCAGAACGGGCCGAGCTTCGCCCCGCTGGCTGAACTGGATAACGATTTTGAATGGTGCGAGAAGTACCTCGAGCAGTTGCTGGTTTTACAGGGCGTGGATGTCACCCCGCCGATGCGCCTGAAAATTAATACTGCCCTCAAGCGCATGACTGGCGCGGGCATTAAAACGATGTCGGAATTTGTGACACTGGTTCAGGACACAGACATTAAGGAAGCACTGACCTACTACACCCAGGGGAACCGCTGCGGCGACCTGCTCGATGCCGAAGAAGACACCCTGACGCTGTCGCACCTTCAGGTGTTTGAGATTGAATCCCTAATGAACCGGGGCGACAAAGACCTCATCCCGGTTCTGGTGTACTTGTTCCGCAAAATTGAACGCAGCCTGACCGGACAACCGGCAATGATCATCATTGATGAAGCCTGGATAGCGCTGAGTCATCCGGTGTTCCGCGAAATGGTCAAGGAGTGGCTGAAGGTCCTGCGTAAAGCCAACTGCCTGGTCATCATGGCCACCCAGTCACTGAGCGATGCGGTCAACAGCGGGATGCTCGATGTGATGATTGAGAGCTGCCCGACACAGATTTTCCTGCCGAACCCGAAAGCCGAACAGTTCGCCGACATTTACCGTCAGTTTGGCCTCAACGCCCGCCAGATTGAAATCATCAAAGTCAGCCGCCAGAAGTGCCAGTATTACGTGTCATCTCATGAAGGTAACCGCCTAATTGATCTTTCTCTCAATGCTCGGTCACTAGCGTTTGTAGGCGTGTCAGATAAGGAAGATTTAGCGCTGCTGAAATCACACGTCACACAGTATGGCTCCGACTGGCACAACCGCTGGCTGCAACATAAAGGACTCAACCATGCATCCATCCACTAAGTTTCTCATCACCGGCGCAGCCCTTCTCCTGGTCTCAGCCAACGCCAGCGCCCTGGTGTGTGCCAACTGCGCCACCAACGTCCAGATGGCCCAGTCCAACATCAAACAGGCTGAAGATTACGCTGAAGTGCTGAAGCAGACCTTAAATCAGGTGCAGGGCCTGCAAAATCAGGTCACGTCGATTTCGTATCAGATCCAGAACGTGAAGCAGCTGGATGCGCACTCCTGGGGGAACGCCGCCAGCCAGCTGACCGAACTGGGCAATATCGCCAAGCAGGGCAGCGCCATGGCCTACAGCCTGGTAGATTTAAACGAGAAGTGGAACACGCAGTTCAGGGGCTATGACAAATGGGCCTCACAGGTGCAGACCAACGATATGGTGACGCAGCAGTACCGGGACTGGGGCAGCATGATGCAGGATACCTCCAAATCAGCAATGGCCGTGGCACACCAGATGTCTTCTGTGCAAAGTGAAGACGAGTCCACCCTCTCCGCCCTGCAACAACATTCAGACTCCGCAACCGGCGCGGTGCAGGTGGCGCAGGCCGGGAATGAAATTGCGGCGCAGTCAGTAAGGCAGATGCAGAAGATGCAGACGCTGGTTCAGGCGGATATTCAGATGACAGCCACCAGTACGGCGCTGGCGCAAGAGGAGCAAGCACAGAAACGAACTGAAACGGATTCCACGATAACAGACCCTTCTAAACTTAAAACTAATATCAACGATGGAAAAGACTGGACCAATTTATGGTAAACCAACCCGTCGTTTCCTTGATTAATTTAAAATAAATCACACCTTGCCGACTTAAGCATTAAGATGATAAACAATCTTAGTCCATTTTTTGACGAGATATAAAATGAATAAAAAACTAATTATAACTATCGCAACACTTTCCACGTTGTTACTAATTGGTTGCGGGGATTCAAAACAAGAGAAGTGTACTAAACTCCGAAATGAAGCTAATCAGTCCATTTTTAAAAAGGGATCTAGGAGCATTCGCGATATACGAGAGGACTGGAACAACCTTCAATGTAAAACAAGCGACATCATTCCTGATAAAAATAAAGATGGCATAAAAGTTACAGACCCATCTGAACTTAAAACAAATATTCATGATGGTAAGGATTACACTCACCTGTGGTGATTATGTTTTCGTGACCGCAAACAGCAAGGCGCTCACGCGCCTTCTATTCACTCAAGTCCCCCAATGAAAAAACACAATAAATCTTTAAGCATATTCATTACAGGAATCATCTGTGTATTACTCTCGTTTTCATGCTATGCCTCAGATGTTCCTCAAAATAATGCACTAGACAGTATAATCGAACAATTCCGATCCCAAACAAAAGCATGGGAACCGATTATCCATCAACTTACTCTTAGTTTGTTCTGGGGGTTGGCCGTCATATCATTTACATGGACCTTCATTCAACTGGTTATCAAGGAAGGTACTGGCTTGGTCGATATTATTGCAGAACTGACCCGCCGGACGTTGCTCATTGGATTTTCTGTATGGATGATGAATGAAGCGCCAAACTTAGCGAGAGCTTTAATAAATTCCTTTGTTAAAATTGGCACAACAATATCTGGCGGTGCAGTTTCATTCAGCCCATCGAATGTTTTTGAACTTGGGATTAACATCATCACCATTGCCTGTAAAAAAGCGACCCTTCTAGATATAGGTGGTTCTATAATGCTATTTTTGGCAGCGATTATTATTCTCGTTTGCTTTGCTCTTATGGCGATGGAAATGACCATCTTAATTGTCTCCGGTTACATTATCGTTTCTGGCGGAATTGTTGCAATGGGGTTCCTTGGCAGTGACTGGACACGTGACCATGCCATTAATTATTTCACATCTGTTCTCGGTGTAGCTTTCAAAATGTTTATCATGCAATTAGTTTTTATTGTCGGATATTCATTTATTCAAGATTGGGGGAACGCTATAGGTCAGGACAGCGAAACCGTCGATTACCTAGTAATGCTAGGATCTTGCATCGTATTTGCCGGTCTGATGCGCGAAATACCGTCTATGGCAATAGCGTTGGCCTCCGGTAGTTTGCGACTGAGTGGCGGCGGAATCGCATCCACGCTGACTAACATGGCTGCCGGTGCTGCTGGCGGTGCGTTAATGGGTGGTGCCGTTGCTGGAATGATGGGTGGCAGCAGTGACAGTAGCGAAAGTGGGGGCGGTAGTGGTGGTGGCAGCGACTACATGCCGGAATCCAATACGCCTTCAGCCACCACGATGGACACCGGTCCTGGTGATGACGGCAAAGCGTATGACGCCTATCTGGCCAGTCAGCAGGCGGCCGCTGGCCCGTCACCGACTGGATCACCTTCCCCGTCGTCCGGAAGCAGTGAGAGCGACACTGCAACGGACAGTAAAGACAAGTCCGATACGGCCAAAAAATCTGATGGCGGTGTGGGTACTGCGACGAAATCCATGCTGGAGAGCGTGGCCAATCAGACCAAATTTGGCTCGGCACTGGCACACGGTGCACGCAGCTTAGGCGGCGCTCCGGCGGATATCTCCACGCCATCCCAGGATGACGTTAACCGGCAGTTTGACGATGCCGTGAAAAAACCCTCCTTTATTGATGAACCCGAAGTGGAAAACACCGATCGGTTCCGGAACAACATAACCCCTGCGGATACAGACAATGTTGAAGAAGAAAAAGAGCAGTAATGCCCCCGATCCCACGGAAGGCATGAACGAACAGTCCCTGATGTTTAGCCGGGCCAGACATGAATGGGACGAACGCATTGGCTCCGCCGCTGCGGCCGCCCACAACTGGAAAATTGCCTGTTTCCTCTCGATGGCCGTCGCCGGTTGTGCCGTCCTCGGTATCAGCCACATCGGCGCGCAAAGTAAGATCCAGCCTTATGGCATCGCCATTCAGGGCGATAACGTTCTTCCCGCCGGGCCAATGAGCGAAATTTCCGGCTCCCAGCTGAAAAACATGAAATCCGCCGAACTGCGTCAGTTTGTGGAGAACATCCGCAGTATCTATATCGATGTCAACGCGCAGAAAACCAGCATTAAGAAGGCATACGCGTATCTGCGCCCCCAGGACCCGGCCTTTCAGCAGGTGACGAAAGGCTTTAAACGCCTTTCACCGTTCAAGCGTGCCGAAACCGAACTGGTCAAAGTCTCGTTCGTGACCGTTCTGCCACTATCTGATGACACCTACCAGGCTGAGTGGTCCGAAACGATGACCAGCCCTACCGGGCAGGCGCTCGGCGTGAAGCACTACAAAGCGACCCTCAACACCTACCAGATAGCGCCGACCACACGCGGCCAGATTGACGCCAACCCCCTCGGCTTCTTCATCAAAACTTTCAACGATATTCAGGTCAACTGACCCAAAGCGAGACTTCATCATCATGCGAACTCTGCTACTTCCGGCCCTGCTGGTTGCGTCCTCCTGCGCCTTCGCCCAGGCGGTTCCTGCCCTTCAGGCTTCAGTGCCCACCTCATCCCCGGCATCTATGATGCTGGGTCAACAGCAACCACTCTCCCCGAAAGAGCGTCAGAGTCTGGCGCTGGTCAACAAGTGGATTAACGGCACGGGCAAGCCCATCACCAAAGGTGACGGCTCCGTGACCTGGTTCTTCGGGACTACCATGCCGACCGTCGTCTGCGCCCCGCTGAAGACCTGTGACATTGCCCTGCAACCCGGTGAACGTATTACGAAAAAGGGCGTACATATCGGCGACCCGGTGCGCTGGGACGTCAGCCCGGCGCTGTCCGGAGAAGGTGACACGCAAATTACGCACCTTATCGTCAAGCCCGCCGATGTGGGCCTGTCCACCACGCTGATGATTGCCACCGACCGCCGGACGTATCACCTGTCCCTGGTGTCCCGCAAAAACGACTGGACCCCGGAGGTTAATTTCGATTACCCGGAGGACGTAAAATCCGAATGGGACAGCTATTACGCGAAACAGGCGGCGGTGAAGGCTCAGAAAACCCTGGGGGATGGCCTGAACATCGACAGTCTCGACTTCGGGTACAGCATCAGCGGGAGCGCGTCCTTTAAACCGCTGCGGGTCTACAACAACAGCATCAAGACCATTATAGAAATGCCTGCTTCCGTTGCGTCCCGTGAACTGCCTACACTGGTCGTAGTGAACGCCGGTGAGCAGGAGGTGGTGAATTACCGCTTCCGTGACAACAAATTCATTGTGGACCAGCTGGCGGATGAAATCATGCTGATCGCCGGTGTCGGGTCAAACCAGCAGTCCATCCTGATCAAACACCAGGGAGGCAGCTGATGAAATACCTCTGCCTGGCCTTCACGCTGTTACTGGCCAGCTGCGCCTCCCACTATGACAGCGCGGGGAATTACGACGATTACCAGCTCTCTCCTGCACAGGCCGCCACGGTGGCCAGTGACATTACTGCAGAACTCGGCAAGCGTTACCCGGCCCGCACCATTTTCAGTTTCCCCCACGACAATAAAAACCCGCTGTCTGCCTCGCTTGAAGCCTCAATACGCAGCGCAGGGATGGGCATCAGTGAGGCGAACACCCCCGGTTATCACCGCCTTATCTACCGCCTGGAACGCTTCAATGAACATCAGTTCATCGTGGTGATAACCGTTAATCAACGCAGTTTTCAGATGATCTGGAGCGATGACGACAACGCGCTGGCTCGCCTGAAAACGGTCACACAGTACGAGGGTCAGTAATGGCTAAAGACAACTCCCCCAACGGACTCGCAATTAAAACGCCGCCCCGTCAGGGGTTCCTGGGTGGCGGGGTGTCACGAAAACTTATCGGCGTGATCGGGGTAAGCCTGTTTGCGCTGATCATGTTCATTCTGTACGTCATCAGTCAGAAAGGGCATCACGCGACATCCCCGGCTGACGAACCGGCCACCGCTGAGAGTGCGGGTAACCAGAACAGCGCCGGACTGGATGACATTCTGGGGTCTGCCCCGGATACCGCCGTCATCAAAGCCCCGGTCCCGGCGACAAAACCCTCCACGACCTTACCGGATGCGCCCGCCACACCGGCAACCGCCACGACGGACAATGCGCAGCCTGTGGAAACGGACGATCAGCGTCGGACAAGGATTGCCTATGAGCAGGAGCTGACACAAATCAGGCAGCGTAAAGCCCAGCTGTTCGAGAGCGCACTGACGGCAAAATCTGACGTTAACGTGGATCTGACCGACGACAAGGACACCAGTGCCGCAAACCGCACAGGCAGCTCGACACCCGCGAACCCGGCACAGCTGCCACCGGGCGCAGCCGCTGCGGGACTGCAACCCGACGATCCGAACAAGCAGGACGTCAAAATGGCGTTCACAAAGGCACAGCACAGCAACACCTATCTGACATCAGGACGTGAGGCCCCACTGAGTCAGACTGAGCTGAAAGTGGGAACCCTCATTCCGGCGACCATGATTAGCGGTCTGAACTCTGACCTGCCCGGCCAAATCATCGCGTCAGTCAGCCAGAACGTCTATGACACTGCCACCGGCAGTTACCTGCTTATCCCCCAGGGTTCAAAACTGTATGGCACCTATGACAGTCAGGTGGCGTATGGCCAGGACCGCATTCTGGTGGCCTGGACCCGTATTAACTACCCGGACGGCACCACGCTGGAGCTGAAAGGGATGGGGGCGCTGGACGCCGCCGGTTACGCCGGATTTGCTGACCAGGTGGATCACCATTACTGGAAAATCTTCGGGAACGCCTTTGTGCTCGGCATGATTACCGGGGCAACGGAAGCCGGGGTCAGCGATGACAATAGCGACGATACCAGCACCGCCGAATCGGTGAATAACGGCGTTGCAGAGCAATTCTCCGAAACCGGTTCAACCCTCATCGAGAAAAACCTCGATGTTCAGCCCACTATCACCATCCGCAGCGGCTACAAGTTCAACATCATGCTGAACAAAGATGTCGTACTGGAACCCTATCAGGCCATCAACCAATGAAACGAGTGACCCCGCTTCTTCTGGCAGTCGCGGCTATGCCTGCTTTTGCCACCCAGAACTACCTCACCGATGCCCACGCGCAGTACGACACGCAGGGCAATATCGAAATCAGCAGCCAGCTGGTCTATGCCCGACCGGCAACCCCGCCGCCCGCATTGGCCCCCGTCAGCGCTGCCGCGCCGGTGACGGTGACCCTTCCGGCCTCGCAGCTGTTCGCCACCAACAGTGCGACCCTGCTCGCCCCGTCTGATTCGCTTCAGGCACTGGCCCGCCGTCTGCGTAAAACAGCCGCAGGAACGCAGGTCGAAATAACGGGGTATACCGACAACACCGGCAGCGCGTCTTATAACCAGACACTCTCCGTAAACCGCGCGAAAAGCATTCAGCGCTACCTGGTCCCGTTCAACGGCGCACTGCATTACACCGCTCGCGGCCGTGGTGAATCCGAGCCGGTGGCCAGTAACAGAACGCCGGGTGGACGTGAGCAAAACCGCCGGGTCGTCGTCATCATTGAAGGAGGAAAGTAAGCATGTTCATTCCCGCAAATGTCAGTGTGATGTATCTGTATATCCGCTCTCACCTTCCCTGCTATCAGCGTGACGCGCGGCACCTGTGGATGGACCAGCCGAAAACAGACAGGCTTGCCGGGGTGGTTATCCCGCACCTGTATCACTGGCAGGAGGCAACCTGGTGAAGACGCACGCTTTCGGCTATCAGAAAAAAGCCCCACTGCACGCCATCAAAAAACGCCTGATATTCCTGTCAGGCTTTTTTATGCTGACCGTCCTGCTGAGTGCGGGCATCACCCGTTATGTGGCAGGCGTGCTACGAATACGCCCCGACGCCAACCCGTTCGCCTGGATGTTGTGGGCCATCAGCCTGCCGGAGGATAAACTCTTTTTCCGCAACGTCTGGCTGGTCTTCCTGGCCAGTGTGGCTACGCTGGCCATCATCACCGGTATTGCGCTGACGCTGGCCCGAAAGCCAAAAGGCAACACCACGTCCGCCGGTACGGCCCGTTTCGCTGAACGCAGTGATATCGAACAGGCATCACTGCTCACCGGTGAGGGCGTTTATGTCGGTGGCTGGGAGGAGCCCTTTACGCGACGTCCGGTAGCAAAAGGCATTCAGCTGCACTACCTGCGACACAACGGCCCGGAACACGTCCTGTGCTTTGCCCCGACCCGAAGCGGTAAGGGCGTCGGTCTGGTTCTGCCCACGTTGCTGTCCTGGACCGGATCAATGATTGCCCTGGATATCAAGGGCGAGTTATACGCGGAGACGTCCGGCTGGCGTGCCTCAAAGGACGGCGCCAACAATATTGCCCTGTTGTTTGATCCGGCGCGTGAGGAATCTGTCGGGTTTAACCCGCTGGAAGAAGTGCGTATTAACCCGTCGGTCGATGGCCGGTTTACGGTGAGTGGTTACGAAGTCTCGGATGCGCAGAATATCGCACTGATGCTCGCCAACCCGGACGGGGCCGACAAGCTGGATCACTTCCAGCAGCAGGCTTACTCCCTGATTGTGGCAATCATCCTCCACAACCGTTACAGGGCGGCACATACCGGTGAGATGGCCAGCATGGCCGATCTCGGCGCCACACTGAAAGACCCGGACACCCTCGATATTTACGCCATGTTCAGCAAGATGATGACGTTCCCGCACATGAACCGGAACAGTCAGCAGGAAGAACTGGCGTTTACGAAAGATGAAATGAACGAGCTGATGGCGCTGGATAAATCGGACACACACCCGGTTGTCCTCCAGATAGCCGCCGACATGTACAAAAAGGCCGACCGCGAGCTGGCGAGCATTATCTCCACGGCGTCAGCGGCCTTTAACCTGTTCCTTGACCCAGTCGTGGCCGCCAACACCACGAAAAGCGATTTCCGGATCGACCAGCTGCGAAACCATGACCAGCCCCTGTCGCTCTATATTGTCACCCGTCCGAACGACATCGACCGCCTGAAGCCACTGACCCGTATGTTGTTCACGCTGATCCTGAAGCGCTCCACTGAAACCCTGGATAAGCCGAAGCACCGGCTGCTGATGATGATGGATGAGTTCACGTCTATCGGGAAATTGCAGGCGCTGGAGGACTCCATTGCCTATGTCGGCGGGTATGGCATCAAAATTTACCTGATTGTTCAGGACACTGAGCAGCTGTACAAGGCGTACACGAAGCAGGAAACGCTGATGTCGAACTGCCACATTCGTATTGCCTACGCCCCGAACAAAGTGGAAACCGCTGAACTGCTGTCGAAAATGTCCGGCACCATGACGGTCGCGGATATCTCGACCACCGTATCAGGCAAAAATGGCGAGAACCTCAGTCACAGCGTGAATGAAAAAAGCCGCCCACTGCTGACCGTGGACGAATGTATGCGCCTTCCTGCTCCACTGAAGGATCAGAACGGCATGATCCTGAAGGCCGGTAAGATGCTGATTTTCTCCGCAGGCTTCCCGCCGGTGTTCGGTACACAAATTCTCTGGTTCCTCGATCCGGTCTTTAAACAACGGCACTCCAGCGCCGGTGATGCGCTGAAAGCGCCCGATGTCGAAAGCCAGACGGGCCGGATTGACGCCCGGACCACGCCAGAACAGGACCTGTCGGAAGATATCACCGCAGCGGAACCGGCAGCCCCTACCGACAACCAACCCACTGAGCAGCCCGCCGATGAATACCCGGAACCTGACGGTCATACTCCTGAGTAGTACGACTCTCCTGCTCGCCATTGCGGGCGTCTTTTACCTGAACGGCTATCGCATCAATACCAGTATTTCCTACCCGACCGGCCTTTACCGGCTGGTTAATGACCCGGCGGTTTATCACAAGACAGACCTGGTCCTGTTCTGCCCGCCGGATAACGACGCCATGCAGCTGGCACTGTACCGCGACTACATCAAGCCCGGTTTATGCACCGGGGGGTTTACACCGGTCATCAAGAAAGTCATGGCCACAGCGGGTGACACCATCACGTTTCAGGGCCTGGTCAGGATCGACGGCATTGCCGTTCCCCACGCCCGGATACTGAAGCAGGACAGTAAGGGCCGCCCGCTGCCCGTTCAGTCCGCCATCACCCTGGCAAAGAACCAGTATTTCATGATGTCTGATCACCTCCCCGTGGTGAGCTTCGACAGCCGCTATTACGGCCCGGTCCCGGCCCATAACCTGATCGGTCATATCAAACCCGTCTTTACCTGGTAGCTCCCCGCGCCAGGCATCCCCTTTCTTAACGCACTTTTTACGGTGCGCCCTATCATGGAGTTACATCTATGCGCGTATTTATTGCCGAAAAACCGTCGCTGGCCAGAGCCATTTTTGAAGGACTCGGCGGCAACCCGGAGACTGAAAAACACAGTGGCTACTTCCAGCACAATGAGGATGTGGTGACCTGGTGTTTTGGTCACATGCTGGAGCTGTACGAACCCCAGGACTATGACGAACGCTATAAAGTCTGGCGACTCGATGACCTGCCGATTGTCACAAAGACCCGCCCGACGCTGAAGTCGAAACCGGAGTCAAAGGCCCAGCTGGGCGTCATCACGACCCTGATTAAGAAAGCCACCTCCATTGTTCATGCCGGTGACCCGGATGAAGAAGGTTGCCTTCTGGTTGATGAAATCCTGGGGCATGTGGGCAACACGGCCCCGGTCCTGCGTCTTCTGGTTGCCGACCTCAACCTTGCGCCGGTGCAAAAGGCGCTGGCCAGTATGCAGCCGAACGAGAATTTCCGGGGCATGACCAACAGCGCCTTTGCCCGCTCTCTCGCCGATCAGAGTTTTGGCTTTAACCTCACGCGAGGCTGTACGCTGAAGGGGCGCGAGAAAGGTTATGACGGCGTGCTGAGTGTTGGCCGTGTACAGAGCGCGGTTCTCGGTCTGGTTAACGACCGCACGCTGGCCAATCAGAGCCACACCCCCAGCTTCTACTACGACATTTACGCCAGTCTGGATATCAAAGGTCTGCCAGTTAAAGCCCGCTACCTGACCACCGATACCGATCAGGTGGATGAGAAAAAGCGCCTGATATCAGAAGCCCAGGCGAAACATATCGCTGAACGCGTCAGTGGTCAGGACGTCCGCGTGACGCTTGCCATCACCAAACCGGCACACACGCCGCCTCCGCTGCCGCTGAACCTCTCCACGCTTCAGGTCTTATGTGCCAGACGCTTCGGGTATCAGGCGAAAGAGACGCTGGATATCATGCAGGGCCTGTATGAAACCCATAAACTCCTGACTTATCCCCGCTCTGATAACCGTTACCTGTCTGACGAACACTTCTTCCAGGCCGGTGATATCGCCGGTGCAATCAGCAAAACGATGCCGGAGCTGTTCCAGGCGACCAGTGGCATGGATCGCAGCCTCAAACACAAAGCGTTTGATGCCAGCAAAATGGAGGCGCACCACGCTATCGTCCCGACCACCAAAAGTGGTGAAGGCATCCGACTGTCAGCCAAAGAGCAGAACGTTTACCGCCTGGTGGCAGAGCACTACATCGCCCTGTTCTACCCGGATGCTATCCGTGACAAGACAAAGGTCCACTTTGATATCAAGGGCGACACCTTCACCGCCACACAGAGCAAACTGGTACAAAAGGGCTGGGAAGCCCTCGGAACGGACACGCAGTCTGACGACGCCGCCGGTGACGATGACAACGCCGATTCATCCGGGTCTGATTTAGCGGCCCTGAAGTCCAACGAATCCGGACAGTGTCAGTCGGCAAGCGTAGACCAGAAGAAAACTACGCCCGCGAAATACTTCACCGAATCCTCCCTGCTGAGCGCCATGACCAGCGCCGCCCGTTTCATTGACGATCCGGACCTGCGCAAACTGCTGGAAGCGAAAGACGAAGGCGGCAGTGACAAGGGCAGTATCGGTACCGAAGCCACGCGGGCCAGTATCCTGGAGAAGCTGGCCGCCAATACCGGTCTTATCAGCATTGAGAAAGAGAAGGGCTATTCAGAGAAAGTCTGGAAGACCACGAAGCAGGGCCAGGAATTTTGTGCTGCCCTGCCGAAAGAGGTGACGAAGCCCGATATTTCGGCACGCTGGGCCGGTATGCAGGCGCAAATCAAAGCCGGTGAGCTTACGGTTGAGGCGTTCATTGCCGATGTGGACAGCTACATTGCTGAACGCCTGAATGACCTGGCCACTAACGGTATCAACATCACCAGTACGGCCACACCCTGCCCGGTCTGTCAGAAAGGCTTCCTGCGTAGGCGCAAGGGCAGCAACGGTTATTTCTGGGGATGTACGAACTATCCTGACTGCAAAACCACCTTCCCGGACAAAGGCGGCAAGCCCTCCATGGAGAAAAAGGCCGCGCCGACCGTTTCAGAGCACGCCTGCCCGGATTGTGGCAAAGGCATGATCCGCCGGGCGGGCAAGCCATTTAAAGGAAAGCCGTCGTTCTTCTGGGGCTGCTCTGGATATCCGACCTGCAAAACCACGCTGTTCGACAAGAGCGGTAAGCCTGATTTCAGTTCGAAAAAATAACGGAACCCCTATGTTCGACGTCACCCCTTACGTCGAATGTCTCTGGCAGGTTCACCCGGTTACGGCCACCCAGATTATTCAGCATGAATCCGGGGGCCGCCCGAACGCCATCAACGTTAACGTCCTTCCCGGCAGACCCCGCCCTGCGTATGTGCAGCCCACGTCACGCCAGGGCGCCATTACCCTGGCAAAAAAGTTTATTCAGTTGGGGTACAGCGTCGATATGGGACTGATGCAGATCAACAGTAAAAATCTGCCCCGTTATGGTGTGACCGTTGACGAGATATTCGACCCCTGTACCAACATACGCACCGGCAGCCACATTCTGTACAACGCCTATCAGCGCACCACCAAAACCACCGGCGACGGGCAAACCGCCCTGCTTAAAGCCCTCAGTATCTACAACACCGGCAATATGCAGCGCGGATTCACTAATGGGTACGTGGCCCGCTACACCGGCCACACAACGCACCTCACCGCCGCCAAATCCACTGTAATTGATATCGGAGACCTCTATGACTGATAACCACGTCACCACCACCCAGGCCAGTTTTGAAGAACGCCAGCAGCTGGCAATGGAGGGGAACATTGTTGAATTTACGCCCGCAGAACTCGACACACTGGGTGCCGTCACTGACGACATTCCGGTGTCTGAAGAAGATTTTCTGACCGGGGGCGACGATGAGTAACGCGGCGACCACTCAGGCCGAAATGATTGCCGAACTGCTGATTAAGCAGATTGAAGACGGCACCGCCCCCTGGCAAAAACCCTGGGACCCGACAAAAACTGGCGGACCACATAACGCCCTGACTGGGTCGCAGTACAAAGGGGGGAACGCGCTGTATCTCATGGCATTGCAGACCGCCAGCGGCTACGACGACCCACGCTGGATGACCTATAAACAGGCCCAGTCCGTCGGGGCGCAGGTCAGAAAAGGCGAAAAGTCAGCGACCATCGTTCACTACAAATTTGAAGAAGAACGGAAAGTTCAGCAGCCGGATGGTTCATATGAACTCGTCAAAGAGAAACTCAACCCGCCACGGGCCTTCCCGGCCAAAGTGTTTAACGCCACGCAGATTGACGGACTGGAACCGTACAACGCCCCGGAAATCACCTGGAACCCGAACGAACGGGCCGAAGCCCTGCTGACGGCCTCCGGGGCGAAGATTGCACATGATGCCGGTGACAACGCGTATTACTCGCCGGTCCATGATGACATTCACCTCCCGGACCGTGCCGCTTTCCCGGATGAGAGTCGTTATTACGCCACCGCCCTGCACGAGCTGGGCCACTGGACCGGTCACGAATCCCGACTGGACCGTGACCTGAGCGGCCGCTTTGGCAGCGAGAGCTACGCCAAAGAAGAACTCCGGGCAGAAATCGCCTCGATGCTTATCGCCGGTGAAACGGGCGTTCCGAACCAGCCGCACAATAACGCGGCATACGTGAAATCCTGGGTAAAGGTGCTGAAAGACGACCCGCACGAAATCAGCCGCGCGGCACGCGATGCGGAACTGATCACCCGCTACGTGATGGATTTTGAGAAGACCCTGGAGAAAGAAAAGGCGCTGGAAAACGAGCAAGAAAAAACAGAGGATCGTTTGTTCACCATGGCCCAGGAGACGAAGGGGTTCCTGCACCCCGTAGGGGAGCATCATATGCTGGTATCATTTCAGGGTGAACATGACCTTGGCGTAGCATGGCGTGATTTGCACAAGGGGGTGTTCCTGGCCGGTAAAGAAGACACTATTAACCACTTTAACGATGATACCTGCCGCTGGTTAGCACCACTGACTGACAACACGGTTCTTCACGGGATGGATAACAATACAAAGCCTATTATTGAATCCGTGCTCAAGGATACCCCACCAGGTCAGTCCCTGTTTGTGATCGGCGACGATGACACGAAGCAGCAGCTGAAGGAGCATTATCCGCGTGTGCATGTTATGACCCCGAAAGACATCAGTTACGGGGCGAAATCCTTCATGGACGCAGTGAAAGACAAAGGAATTGAGCATTCACGCCGGGTGATTGACCAGGCCCGTTACGGTAGCCAGCACCGCTGGGAACGCACGCTCGCCAGTCAACGCGAAAATGAAAAAGCACTGCAGAAGGAGACCACCCTCGAGCGCGACTAAAACAGACGGGAACCCTCGGGTTCCCGGTTACGCCTCAGTCACGTTCCGCACTGTGTTCTGTGTTGTCCTGCTGGCGACTGCCGGTTTGTATGCTCGCCCCGACCTTCAGTGACTTGTACTGCGCCAGATCTTTCTTCGGCACCTCGCGCACATACAGCGTATGGCCCTGCTTCAGCAGAACAACGGACTGCTGGCCAACATTGCGATAGCCCTGGTAGGAGAACGCGCCCTTCTGTCCGGCAAACCGTTCGTGATAGGCGATATTGCGGTTACGGGTCCTGTCGAGATTACGGTTAGCGATGAACTGCTGTACCGGATCTTTATCGCCAACAGCATGGCCATTCAGCACCACATCCATATTGAGCTGCTCCGCTGCCGACTGGAGACGTGCCTTAAATTCATCACTGCCATTCAGGGTCAGGTTACGACCGTACTTGGCCACGGCCATTTCAAGCAGCTGTTTGTCAGCGGTCAGACTGTCATCATTGCAGGCCAGCGATTTGCCGTTGTCCTCGATGGAATGTTTACCGACTTTGTAGGAAATAACGCCGTGCTTATCGACACTGATTGCATCGAACTGCGTGATACGTTTATCGCCTTCGCCTGATATACCCTGATGCTTAATAACTTTTTGTGCATCCTGCCGTAATTTAGCGAGTGCTTCTTCATTTCCGTTCGCCGCTTCATGGCACAGATATTGCTGGAAGGTCATATTGCCATGCTGCGCATAGGCTTTTTTACGTGCTTCGGCGTAGCCCTTCGTAATATCCGCGAGGTGTCTCCGGTTATTTTCCGCCAGACGTTTATAAATCGTGCGCTTCTGCGCCGTGGTCCGGAAGCTGTTTTTTATAGCCTGGCGCTTGAATTGATTATCGTTTTTGGCCTGTGCCCGTTGTTTTTCAGCGGTATGTTTGAGGCGGGCCAGGTCATCATTTTTACTTTGCAGCCGATCTTCACGGAATGCCTCATATTGCTGATACAGTGAATTGTTGGTCTTTTCCCGACTGTATGATGATTCACGGGTTTTCTTCTGACGAACCGGCGTGAATTTCCCTAACGTTTTCTCAAGACGGGTCAGCGACAGATTACGACTGACGGTACTGGCTTTTATGGTGGTATCACTTTTAGCATCGTGGACAGCCAGCCCCCTGCCCGATTTTTTCAGGGCCATACCGGCATCACTGAAAACAGCATGAATATCTGCCCAGCTCGTCGCATCTTTAATGGCCTTATCGATTTTTGGCTTTATATATTCATGACTCCAGGTCGCCAGACTCTGTTCGCCGGAATGATGGTCAATACGCGTATCATGACGCGGGCCGTCCACGGAACGCTCAGTGCGTTGCAGGCCATGCTTTATTTCCAGGGCGTCACGGACTTTCGACATTTCGCGAAAATTACCATATGGATTGACCATCTTATAAGACACCGGGTCTATTTTATTAATGGCCATATGCAAATGATAATTCCCGGTATTGGAATGGGCGACACTGATTCGCTGATGATTACCCAGACCAATCGCATCGGCAACGGACTGCTCGATATCATCCAGCTGTTCTTGCGTGGGGATCTCATTCTCTGGAAATGAAATCACCAGATGCATGGTTTTATCCAGCCTAGTGCGGGTGTTTTTATCCTGAACCAGATTCATTTCAACCGTTGCCAGCGAAACATCATCGCTGTAGCAATTCGTTATCCTGTAGAAATCAACCTTCTCACCGTTATGTTCAGTATCCAGCATATATTTAACCAGTCCCTGAACGGAACGGGTCGATTTGTTGGATTTGATTTCTTTAACTATCACGCCAGCACCATTTCTTTTAAACGGGAACTGGTAGCAACCAGGTTAGATTCAATTAACTTTAATTGCTCGGGGCTGTATTTATTGTTATCCTTTAAGGATAATCGCAACAAATTGCCTAACCGTGCAATATCGGCATTAATCTTAATTAGCTCAAGCATGAAATCAGCATCAAACCGGCTTTCTATTTTATGATTAAGTGCTCGAGCACGAACATATTCAGACACTGAGCCAAAAGAAGAGTGACTGGCCAGTGTTTCTATAAGTTTCTTTTGTTCATCGCTAACACGGAACTTTAGCATTGATGTTTTCACATCACCTCCCTTTATGAGCAATTTATTGCGAATAACAATCAGACGGTAGTCGCAGCTTCGCAGAACAAGAGGTGTTTGTGGATATACGGGTTTACCCGTGTGGCCACAAACACATATCTTGCCGTCTTTATACAGGCTGATTTAGACAAAAACCATCACCGCTCATTAAGTATCATTATTTCGCATTAATTATCGTTAATTCTCATTAGCTACAACAAGGCAGGCTTTCCCTCTCATTAATTATCACTAATTCTCGTTATCTCTCATTAATTATCATTAGCGCAATAAATCATGAAAAAAACACGAAATGGAAAAGCACAGTTTACGGCAGTGATAGAAGACATCACTGGTTTACTCAAGGAAGGGCAGTCAGGCGTTTACATTTACGGCAAGCTTATCGAAGAGAAGAAAATATCTCTCAGCTACCCGCAATTTCAACGCTATCTGTCTGAACATAAATCACCGCAGCAGGTTCAAAAAATCAAGCTCGCAGAGAAAAGCAAGGATGTGCAAAAGACAACATCACAAACAGAAAACAAGCCTGTCCCACAACGGGATTCACTCCGCCGTCATACTCGCGTTCTTCATAATCCGTCAATGACCGATGAACGCAGAAAAGAGCTGTTTGGCGAATAACTATTTAACTAAGGAAAAAACATGAGCAACATTCATTTTATCTTGCAGGGCAAGGGTGGCGTGGGAAAAACGATGGTCAGCAGTATTCTGATGCAATTTCTCAGCGATATTGATGAATCATTATTGGGGATTGATACTGACTCGGTAAACCATACTCTCGCGCAATATAAAGCTTATAACGTTAAAGAGTATGACATCTATCGACCGGAGTCATCATATCTTGACGAGAGCGTAATTGAACAAATGGCAGAATATATTTATGAGTCGCCGCATAACAATATCATTATTGATAATGGTGCAAGTTCATTTGTTCCGTTACTTCAGTATCTGACATCAAACAACATCATCCCTTTGCTACAGGAAGCAGGCCATGAGGTTTACATCCATACAGTAATAACAGGTGGTCAGGGACTAGAAGATACCGTTGGTGGGCTGGTGTCAATTCTTGGCAGCTTCACTGACGTCTCCGTAATCACATGGTTGAATTACAAATTCGGTGATATTGAAACAAATGGGAAACCATTCAAAGAATGGCCAGCCTACAAAAACAATAAAGAAAGAATTTCTGGAATAATTCCAGTTGATTTCCAGCAGGGTCAATTATTCCAGGAAGACCTTGAATTTATGCTGTCAGGCAAGCTGACCTTTGATGAAGCCATGGCACAGTCGAAATTGTTCAGCCGCAACAGATTAAAGCAGATGAAAAAACAGATTTTCGACCTGATTGAAGCCACCGACCTACCCTGCTTTGCCGACACCCCAAAGGAGTCGTAATGGCTGAAAAAATTATCGAGCAGGAACTGTCATTAAAGGATGTCGATATTGCGGAGAAGATGAAAAATATCCTATCCGCTAAATATGGCATCATTGCGCTAAGCG
The DNA here is from genome assembly GCA_050516505.1 of Citrobacter sp. OP27. GTDB lineage: Bacteria > Pseudomonadota > Gammaproteobacteria > Enterobacterales > Enterobacteriaceae > Scandinavium > Scandinavium ludwigii_A. Next base: position 16,080 of record CP191519.1, on the reverse strand, counting down.
AACCGGTATTGCATACCGCAGTGGCGAACGCCGCTGCGTTAAATTACCTGCTAGCGGAACTGAACAGTTTTTATAAAAAACAGTCATTCAAAATACTTGAGCAGCAGGAGGATTTCCGCAACAACCTGTCAGATATCCTGGTGTATTTCGAAAAGAACCTGACGGCATCCATTCAACGCTCGGTTTCAGAAGTGTGTCTTCGGCATATAGAAGATTTCCGCGTTATCAGTGAAAAACAAACCGCCCAGATTAAACATCAGTTATACAGCACATCACCGGCCTCGCCGGTGACAAACCTTAATCCCCCTCACCCCACACCCGGACCGTCAGTTTCAATACGTGATCTCAGTATTGGGGTACTTGTCGGCGCGTTTATTGCCGTCACTGCGGTTTATTTCCTGCTTTAAGGACGCATCATGTTTGATAATAATCGTTCCATTCGTTCTCTCACTTCGCACTTAGACCGCACCGGCCTGTTACCTTTGCTGAATAATGACCATGTTATTGAGCTGATGCTGAATGGCGATGGCTGGCTATGGGTCGAGGAATTTGGACGGCCAATGTACCGGCATAGCCAGGTCACCCCTGAAGACGCCAGTATCCTGATCCGCTCCATCGCGCACTATCACGGGGAAATCATCGACGCTGAAAACCCGGTCCTGGAATGTGAACTCCCGACCGACGGTTCCCGTTTCGAAGGCATTGTCCCGCCCCTTACCCCACAGACCACCTTCACTGTCCGTAAAAAGGCGACCCGCCTGTTTACTCTGGACGAGTACCTGGATGTGAACACCCTGACGGTCACGCAGCTGGAGGTTCTCAGAGGCGCAATATCGGCCAGAGAAAACATGCTTATCGTCGGCGGTACCGGCTCGGGTAAAACCACCCTGGCCAATGCCATCATTGATGCCATGGTCCGGCATAACGAACACGACCGGATCATCATTCTGGAGGACACCAACGAAATCCAGTGTGCAGCACAGAACAGCGTCATCATGCGTACATCGGAGAAAGCCGGGGTCAGTATGGGTCGCCTGCTGCGTGTCACCCTGCGCTATCGCCCCGACCGCATTCTGGTCGGGGAGGTGCGCGGAGGGGAAGCCCTCGATTTGCTGAAGGCATGGAACACCGGCCACCCTGGCGGGCTGGCCACCGTTCACGCCAACAGTGCAGCCCTTGGACTGGAGCGCATCGAGCAGTGTATTGAAGAAGTGGCCACGACGGTTAACCGGAAAGTCATTGCCGCCACGATTAACTGGGTTGTGTTCATCAAAAAGACCGCTGATGGCCGCAAAATTGAAGAGCTGGCCAGAGTGACGGGATGCGATGGCCAGAACTACCAGCTTCAGTATTTCCATTGAGACAGGAGGGTACGCCCGTCAGCCTGCTGGCAGGCTACCGCAGTACACCGCCCCGCAGCTGCGCTACGGCGTTCCGGTCGCAGGCGTCCGCGTCAACTGCGCCCCTTCAGGGGGGCGAATCCGTTACCGTGCAGGCTGAAACAGTGCTTTGGCTTTGCAGGGCTGAGGGGGTTAGCGTGCCTGTTTTACAACGTTGATTCGCTTCGCGAACGTCTCCGGCGCGGCTGGCCATTGAGTAAACTCTGGCATGGTTTCGCGCCTCTCTTAGAACCAGGGCCTGAGAGGGTACGTATTGAAAAATCAGCGCGTCCATTTATACTGTATATACATACAGGCTTAGTGGTACGCATTTATGGCTCTTGAACTCATCACTCCCAGACTGGAGTCCTCACACAAAACACCATTATTTTCATATGGTTGTGCGGCTGGCTTTCCAAGCCCGGCCCAGGACTATATCGAAAAAACTCTCGATCTGAACGATTACTGTATCCGGCATCCGTCTGCAACTTACTTTGTCCGGGCAACCGGTGACTCTATGGTTGAATGCGGTATCCAGTCAGGAGACTTGCTGGTCGTGGATCGAGCGGTAAAACCCGAACACAACAGCATTGTCATTGCCTCCGTGGAGTCGGAGTTCACGGTCAAGCGCCTGTGTCTGCACCCCAGCCTGTGTCTGATGCCGATGAATCCGGCCTATCCGCCGATTTATGTCGCGCCAAACGATCTGGAAATATTTGGCGTGGTGACGCACAGCGTTCACGATTTCCTGTAGGCCCGCTATGTATCTTCTCTGCGACGTAAATTCGATGTATGCCAGCTGTGAGCAACTTTTCCGGCCAGACCTGAAGAACCGGCCCGTGTGCGTCCTTTCCAATAACGACGGGGCGTGTGTGGCACTGAATAAGCCCGCCAAGGCATTAGGCATAAAGCGCGGGGCACCCTATTTCCAGGTGAAAGACCTGATCCGTCGAAATAATGTTGCCATCTTCAGCTCCAATTATGCGTTGTACGGCGACATGAGCGCACGGGTCTGTTCTGTTCTGGAGAGCCTCGCGGCGGAACTGACTATTTACAGTATTGATGAAGCATTTTTGACAGTAAGCGGCATCGAAGCCAGTGAGTCATTCAGTGATTTTGGCCATCGCGTGAAAGACACGGTTTTCCAGCATACGGGGCTGGCGTGTGGTATCGGCATCAGTCAAACCCGGACGCTGGCTAAACTGGCCAACCACGCCGCCAAAACATGGCCAGCAACACAGGGCGTGGTCGTACTGAACGAACGCCACCGGCAACGAAAGCTGATGGCACTGCTTCCGGTTTCGGAAGTGTGGGGGATAGGCCGTAAGCTCAGTACCAGGCTTGAATCACTCGGTATTAAAACGGCGCTCGAGCTGGCCGATTCACACCTACCCTTCATCCGTAAAAATTTCGGCGTGACCGTTGAGCGCACAGTCAGGGAGCTAAACGGCATTTCCTGCACTTCAGTCGATGCTTTGCCTGCAAAGGAGCAAATAATTTGCAGCCGCAGCTTTGGCGAGCGGATCACGTCCCTGCAACAGATGCACGAGGCGGTTTGCCAGTATGCCGAACGCGCAGCTGAGAAATTACGGGCAGAGCGCCGGTATTGCCGCCATATCAATGTATTTTTGCGCACCAGTCCCTTTTCTGACGAACCATATTACAGTAACAGTTCGAGTCAGAAACTGATGACGGCCACCCAGGACACACGCGATATTGTCGCGGCAGCCGTCCGGTGTCTGGATCAGGTATGGCGGGATGGTTTTAGGTATCAGAAAGCGGGGATCATGCTGAACGACTTCACCGCAGATCCGGGTCAAATTGACCTGTTCGATGAATTGCCGCCCAGAGTGAACAGTGCCGCACTGATGAAAGTGGTCGATAGCCTTAACGGTGCCGGAAATAAGGTGTGGTTTGCAGGCCAGGGGATCGATAAGAGCTGGAAAATGAAGCGTGACATGTTGTCTCCAGCGTACACAACAAGCTGGAAGGAATTGCCAACCGCATCAATTAAGTAAATGTGAATCGCACAATACAGGACATATAGGTGTTTCTGTCCAAATGCCCACATAAAAGCCCCTTATGGGGCCTTGGAGGTCGGATTTAAAATCTGCCAGGTTATAGCACCATAAATCGTAAACCATTAAAATTTATCGGTGATAAATTCCTGAACCTTGATAGTTCTGACAAAATCCTTATAGCGTTCTATCATCTCACTAGATGTTTCCCGTAAGTTTTGCTGATGTGTGCGGAATGCTTTCTCTGATTGTTCACCTTTATGTTTCCAATCATGGGGAAGACTCAGCATCACAGGAACTCTGTCAGGATAATCGATACTCAAAAATTCCAATGTACTATTTAGAAACAATCTCATAGCTTCAATAAAAGCATCTTTGGCGTTATGCACTTCGGTGTTAAACAACCGGTAGTTCTCACCACTGAACTTCTCAGCCTTTTCCATATTCAAGCAGACGTCACGCGGCAACCCAGCAATATAGCTCTGCTCAACCCATCCTAAAGTATCTTCATAAGGTAACATTTCCAGTATTTGTTCGATAATTTTTAGGTCATGTTCATACTTTTTTTTTAGCTGGTTGTTCTCAGAATCATTTGCTGTGTGGTAATTATTTATATCCCGACCTGCCTGACTGACATTACCGTGAATGTTTTTTGCTTTTTGTGTAATTTTATTTCGCTTCCGTTTTATATATATATTCCCACCGATGAACAGTGCGATAACCCCCGCAAATAAGCCTAGATATGTAGCTGTATCGGAACCAAGATTAGTATTAAGCCACTCTGTCATTTGAACTGTGTCCTTACATGATGTGTAGACCATATCTTACCAGAGTATGGTAATGGTTTCATTTTTCGTCCTGCATAACGTCATTCTGTTCAGCTCTACTGTTGACGTGTTCGAGCAGCTCACAAGTTAATGACAGCATGCGCCAGCTGCTTTCTCGTTTTCTGTTCAATTCCCGTGCACCTGGAGGGACGAAATGTAAAAGATATGTATACACAAAGCCCCCAAAACTAGGTCGCATCAGCATCTTTTTTAACGCCTCTCGTTTTATTCCCTGCATCAAATTGGACTTTCAGGTGATTCTATCCATTGCTGGCATGCAAGCCCTTGCAGATGGGCGGCCAGATTAAAAAATGCTGGCGTAAAGCTCTCCCCGAACACGCTACCGATCGCAGAACTGTTGGCAAACCTTCCCCGTTACGTAATCTTCGCACCTATCTGGATGTTCAGGTGTTTCTGTTCATATGTACATATAGATATTAAAGTTGTATTCGCATAACATCATTTTCTTACAGAATCATAACTCACAAATGTAAAGGGAAAACAGATGGATAACGAAGAGCTGGCCGGGAAGGAGTTTCAAGACAAGATTTTTGCCGGGATGAAAATTTATGAGGGCAAACCATTCCTTGAGCGTTATGGCATATTTATGGGTAAAGCCCAGTTGCTAGAGTTCGGTCTGAAAAAACTCCTTGTTTCTCTTCCAGGCTATTCCCTCACAGAAGAGGAACTGGAAAGAAAGACTTTAGGACAAACACGCGTAGAACTTGAGAAGCTTGGACTCCGGTCTGACTACAATGATTTCCTTAAGTCCTTCAAGGATCAGCGTAATACTATGGCGCATGAGTTCCTCGCCAATTTTGCTCTTACTCAGCAGCTTCTGGAAGGAGTAGGAATGATGCACTCTTTCGAGAGAGAATTAGCTCATGCCAGTTTTGCATTAGAGCAATTGATTATCCTGTTCGATTTTATCAACGGTGCCAATGACATTACTGCGTGGCTGGAGCCAGAGATCATTTGATACTCAGAGGCTATGCGATTATTACTCTTTCACTTTACTGGACAGTAATTATATTCTGTCCAGCAATTGTATTGTGGCTAAACAAGCCAATTTCTTCGATTTTTCGCTCTTGCACGATCTGAAAGGAAATATGGGAATATTTCATGGAAATATGGTACTAAAGGGTCTTTAATTCCTTTATCTTGTTCCTTTAGCTGCACAGTATCTCGCAATGAGATTAGCAGAAAGTAATACGGATGCAACATGCTAATTATTTCCCATACTATACATGGTGAAATTTTGTTTACTTTCCAGTTCAGTAGATACTGATCCACATGCGTCATAATATGACCATCGAGACCAAACTGGTTAGTAAATCCATACAGTCTATTTCTCTCAGCCCATGCTATTACTTCTTTAGTCAGCCGTTCTCTTTTAGCTGATGAAATGTGTTTCCAGTAGCAACATTCTAAAATATCACTCCATTGTTCAAGAGGATCGTTTATTGCTTTCTTATCTTCAACAATAGTATTTAAATTATAATATCTCGTTTCTTTCCCAAACTCCGATAGCATTGTTAATATTTTAGATTGCTCATCATTTAAAACCCATCTGTCTTTATCATGTTTTTCGTATTTCATTGCAACAGTCACGGCATTTTGATGTAAAACACTTATGTCATGACCTAGTTTCCTCAACTGACTATATGATGGTTTATTCAAATCATTTTCAATCATATACTGAACAACATAAATGATTTTAAAAAATCGCTCCAACCCAATTGATAGCTGAAAAAAAGCATTATAGAAGCTGCCTTTGTCATGATATTTGCATTTATTCAATGCTGTCAGCCCACCGCGTAGTGAAGCACTTGCCAGAAGCGCCTCTATCGAAAACTGTTGAAATGAAGCACCTAGCATACCAACTCCTTAATAAACATGAACGTGACCACTCTTCTTGATTTAATATTACCTAGATACTTCTGTAAGGAACCTCTGATTTTTCAATAAACAAATCATATTCGATGTTACCTTCCCGTACTTTACGTTTAATTTTTCTTGCGAACATACATAAAGATTCATAGGCCAAATCCTGATTATCAACAGGACCAACGGTTATCGTTTTCAATAATTCAGGATTAAAATCAAAGGATACATACGGTATTAATAATTGCCCTTTCCCCCGAAATTTAATTCTTTCATCATCTGGATCACAACTCAGTACAAACCTGACTTCATCCTCATCAACAAAAGCTGCATGTTTGAATGAAAGAGCATGAATCTCGAGCAATGAACTCAGTGTTAGATCTATCAAATATGGTCTATTTTCCTTCCATATTTCAAATAGCACTGGCATAAATTCATTGCAAATAATTAAATCTGCTTTATCAAGAGCCTCTTTTCTGTCATGTAAATAGATGCATTCGAGTACAGATACTTCATCTTCCCTGAAAAAATCGGCGTCTAGCTCTAGACAATACATTCCATAACTTCGCCACTGGCTCAACAAATCGGGGGTTTTACTGAATGATGATACAAATATGTTATTTCCTTCTAAATTTGAGAAGTTATCATCACGTATAAATTCCACTGCTCTTGAAACAGTATCGAAAAATTCATGACAGTATTTATCAGAATAGTCGTGATATGCTTCTAGCGCCTCAAGCAAAACCTCAAATCCTTCCTTAAATTCCTCTTTATCATTCAGGAATCGATAATCGGTCAGCCACATCTGAGCATTATTTGCTATCGATGTTGCAGCATTCAAATCTGTATAGTGATAAATCATAGCGTCCCAGTGTTCTCCTCAAACGGTGCGGTCTATGATAACGGATTAGACTGCAACAGTAATCTTCGCCTCACATTGAACGTTCAGGTGTTTCTGTCCATCAGAGACCACTCATAACCTCATCCCTTCAACCACTGAACTAAATCAACTATCCAGTTTAGAACGGTTACAATCACGACCAGCCAGATCATGACGACCATACAGCCCTTTTCAACAGGCCCACCGCTAAGAATCCACATTTTATCACTCCGATAGCTTAACTATCATTAGCATTGGACGTTCAGGTTATTGTGTCCAGTAGACAGGCCGTTACCCTCCAGATAGGATATCCCCCCATGATTCAGTCTCTAGGTACAATTATGAGTTCGTCTGCTGCCGTAACCGTTCTCACCGGGGTAACCGTTTTTGTTGCTGGTCAGCTCATCGCAAAAAGATTCATTGAGCCTTATATATCATTCAGGGAACAGTTAGGGAGGATTACAGCGCTTTTATTACGTGAGCAAGCGACGATAACAAATTTTAGAGCCAATCATGAAACCATCCACGATTTGAAAGACGCTGCTTCTCAGTTAATGGCGAAGTATTCAGCCTTGCCTAGCAGCCTCAAAAGAGACTATGTAGGTATAAAGTTTGTACCATCAAAATATGAAGTTCTTGGGGCAGCGAAAAACCTTAATGAGATCACCTCAATACTTGCTGGCAACAGCAAGGAAAATACCTACAATCTCATAAAGGAGATTGGACTCAAGCTCAATATACCAACTACCTATTCTCATTAATCCCTCACCACATTGGACTCTCAGGTAATTCTGTCCAGTTGCTTGCTCATCCACGTATAAGATGTTAAAAGTGACAATTTGCGGCTGTAACCAGCATTCCGGACGTGAACGTAAACGGCCATATCTGGAAACCTATGTGGCACAGGGGAGTTCGCTAGAACGTTAAAGGTACGCCAGTAACCGTCACGATCCATAACTCTTCACGTTGAAGATGAACAGCACTGATGAATCAAGAAACTGGAACAAGTAATAATGAAAATAGCCATGCACTTTTACACCAAAATAAGTACCGGTAATTATGAAATTGTTGAATGTTACCGGATTGGCGTAATTGAAAAAAAGTGGGTTCTTTGCACTGATTTATTTATAGATATATTAAATCCGACTAAGGAAGAATTATTTCAGTATGAAACTTACTTTGGGCAACTTCCCCCCCCTCACCTTCTGAAAGAACTTCTTTCCCGTATTTGACTCCTTTCATTGCTGGCATTCGGCCAGCTACAGCTCCGCGGCCATGCTCAAAAATGCTGGCACAACCCGCCCTCGATGCGCCGGTGCGGTCGCAGAACTGCTGGCAAACCGTCCCTGTTACGTAATTCCCGCACCACTTTGGACGTTCGGGTGATTCTGTCCAGTTATACATTTCCTCCCCACACTTATCCCCTGAAATTGTGGATAATCAACATCTGGTATCGACCACCGCCGACCGGCATACAAGATGTAGTGTTTCCCGCGTGGCCGTCTCCCCCTCTCCTGCCCCGTTTCGTTGAAAAAATACCCCGTCTGCATGGACGTTTCGGCATATTCGGAATAATTGTCCAGTGAAGAGATTTTGGTGATCGTTTTTTTTAAGGCGATTTCTCGCCATAAAAAAAGCTCCCGAACAGGAGCTTTTCTGATTGCGCATAAGTCATATATGAAATGCAACACGCTTGCCGGTTGGCAGTTCAATGTCGAGACTCAGTTTGCCGCCCATCGCTTCGATGTATCGTTTCAGGGTCACCTAGTTTGATGACATCTTCTACTGCTTACAAAAATCCGCTTTCTTAGTTTTGGCTAAAGTCATATTTACTTAATGGTTCAAACAAATATATTTGCAAGAATAGTCTCATAATTATTTTGAATGTGAAAAATGACACGATTTCATCAATACGAATCTGTAAGATTATGTAAGTTACAACTAGTTCACTTAGCTAATAATGACCAGGTTGCATAGCGTGGAATATGAAGAAGTAGCCTTATCAGCACATCACACACCTCTGACAGAACAAGAAGGAGAACTTTTCATCTCACATCTACGGCCTTCATCTAGAGAGATAATTCTCAAACGTAGAGAATTTGTTCCGCTCACAAAAAACACAGTTTACTTTATCTTGGATGGGCAACTTGCTGTCACACTTGAAGACGGTAATAAAATTTTAGATTATGCATTTCGTTATATGCCCATTGGCTCGATAGAGCATGTTTTCCCTGATATATCATTAGGTTATCGTGCAGTTACACCTGTTACCCTTCTTCAAGTCCCAATAACTATCCTCGATAAAATCTACACAGATGAAGACATCAAATTAATAAGGACATTGCTTACACTTAAATCTACGATGCTTAATGCTCTTTTAACTATCTATCGTGAGCGTTGTATGGGGGGAGGATATCAAACTATAAAATCCCTTATCGTACATTATAACAATGAGCCAAGACAATTAGAAGGAATTGGCAGTTATATACAAAAGCGAACGCATCTATCTAAAGGCTACATATTTAGCACACTCGCTAAACTAAAAGATAATGGATATATAAACATTGAAGGTGGTAGATTGATAAAAATACTATCCCCGCTACCGGATAATATATGAGAATATATGTCGCATATACTTTATTTCATTGTTCGACCATTTAAGTTTTTACCTGTTATGAACTTCAAAAAGCACTTGCAGTGCTCGCCGCAGCCTCACGTTCCGAGCGTAGCGAGTAAGTGAGCGAGGAAGCACCAGGGATTCGAGGTATGCAGGTGCTGCTTACGCTCTGATGTTGAAACGTGTGCCAGCAACAGGAAGAAACTTATCCACTTATCCACGGGCTTATTTATAAGATCCTTTTTAGATCTTTTTAATTATTGTTAGGTTTACCTTTTTAGACAACAGGATAGCCCAGTACTGGCGCGGGCTTCAGCGTAGCTGCTGTGACAAATTGCCCTTTGCGTGTGACAAATTACCCTTAACTTCCCCTCTATCCGTGACAATTTGCCCTTAGTAGTGTGACAACTTACCCTCAAGTCTGTGACAAACTGCCCTCAAAGATTGTGTTAATTCACAAAGTTATCCTTCACGGTTGACTCTTTTCTGATAGATGTGACAATGTTTAAATCTGTCACACTTAAAATGGATCTGTCATGACGGAAGTTGCAGTCATAAACCATAAAAAACGCAGAAACAGTCCACGTATTGTTCAGTCGAATGAATTGACTGAGGCGGCCTACAGCCTTTCTCGCGACCAGAAGAGGATGCTGTATCTTTTTGTGGAGCAGATCCGAAAATCCGATGGAACGCTTCAGGAGCACAATGGCATCTGTGAAATCCAGGTGGCACAGTATGCAACCACCTTTGGACTGACGTCTGCAGAAGCCAGTAAAGACATACGGCAGGCTCTTAAAGGTTTTGCGGGTAAGGAAGTTGTCTTTTATCGCCCGGAAGAAGACTCTGGAGACGAAAAAGGGTATGAATCCTTCCCCTGGTTCATTAAACGCGCCCACAGCCCTGCCAGGGGCGTCTACAGCGTTCATATCAACCCCTATCTGATCCCTTTCTTCATCGGCCTACAAAACCGCTTTACGCAGTTCAGACTGAGCGAGACAAAGGAGATCACAAATCCATACGCTATGCGCTTGTATGAATCCCTTTGCCAGTATCGCAAACCCGATGGTTCTGGCGTTGTCTCGCTGAAGATAGACTGGATTATGGAACGTTACCAATTACCCCAGAGCTATCTGCGTATGCCTGATTTTCGTCGTCGCTTCCTGCAAGCTAGCGTAGACGAAATCAATAGCCGTACGCCTATGCGATTGACATATATAGAGAAAAAGAAAGGTCGCCAGACGACACATATCGTCTTTACCTTTACTGATATTCAGGCATCTGAGGGTAATTTGTCACATTCGCTTGATGTGTAAGGGCTGATTGTCACGATTCCCTATGAGTGCATGAGGGCAATTTGTCACAGAACCCCCCTTTTTTTGAGGGTGATCTGTCACTCATTATTTTGCGTTCCCCCTTTTTTGATATTAAGAAAACCTTGCCTGCCCTATTCCTCTCATAGTCCACGATGCCCAGACATTCTTAGGCGGTTCTTGTCCCCTATTGCTTATAGGGCTGTTTGTCACAGTTATGGTTTCTGTTTGAGGGTGATTTGTCACACATTGTATAAACGATTAGCTTCTTCTACTTCATGTCTCCTGCCGTTCCTCCCTCCACATACAAATTTTCGCTACATTACCGAGGGTAATTAGTCACACTACCTCTCGTCTCAATTGTTGATGATGTACCTGCCTTGATACGTTTTGAACAGTGCGGCCGGCAAATCTCGTGATTTGGACGTAGTTGTCTACCAAGTGGTAAATCTGGTCGCTGTAAGGAAGCTATTTCTGAGGGTCCATAGTCACAGTTATATTGTTGAGGGCAATTTGTCACCTCGACTCCTTTGTGCGCAAAAAGGCTCAGCCCATTCTGTTTCTGCATATATGCTCAGGATTGTCATCTTGTCATCTTGTCATCTTGTCATCTTGTCATCTTGTTATCTTGTTATCTTGTTATCTTTTGGTTGGTTAATAAATATGACTAATAACAACAACATATAATCTTATTAAGTTATTATTATGGTTCGTTACTTGCTACCAATACTGCTGTTATAATATTATGTTGTTAACTTAATAACTTGTTGTGGGGCACACTATGATCATAGTTTTGGGCAGTCAGAAGGGCGGTGTAGGGAAAAGCACTCTTGCAGTATCCATTGCAGCATACCTAATGACCCTCGGAAAGCGGGTACTCATCGTTGATGCTGATGATCAGAAATCCGTTCTGACCTGGTACAACAATCGTCCAGAAAATCTCCCGCATATCCCTGTGACCGGCGCAACAGGCAACATTAAAGCAATGCTGAAAGAACATGAGAAATCCTATGATTTTGTCATTGCGGATTGTGCCGGTCGTGACAGTGCGGAAATGCGTAGTGGCCTGATGGCCGCAGATGTTTTCATTTCTCCACTGCGCCCATCTCAGATGGATTTAGACGTTGTTCCACATACCTGCTCTGTCTTTACAGCAGCTAAAGATTTCAACGAAGAGGTTCGTGGTTATCTTGTCCTGAACATGACGCCAACGAATATGTTCGTTAATGAAGCCAACCAGGCTGCTGAAGTTCTCAAGGACTTCCCGGAGATGAATCTGGCAGATTCACGAGTTTGTGATCGTAAAGCACATCGAGATGCATGGGCTGAGTCTATGACCATTTTTGAAACTCAAAACACTAAGGCCCAGGAAGAAATCGAAACTCTTGTGAAGGAGGTCATCCTGTGAGGAATCGAGCTAATACTCCGCCGCGTGATGAGTCCTCATTTATTCACGGAGGCTCTGCCGGTATTGATAAAGTCGTCGAGACACAACCTGCCAAAAAACCGGTTACGAGCAAAGCGAAGCCCGTGAGCATTTCTTTGGCAGACGAGAATCTGAAGGCTATAGATGACGTCATACGTAACGAAATGATGACTGGGAACTCAAGAGTTAATCGGTCAGATGTTGTTCGCGCGGCAGTAATGAGTCTGGAAAAACTTTCAAAATCAGATATTTCTATTCTGATTGAAAGAGCCAAACTAAAATAACAACTTGTGAACATAGCAAGATAACAATGAATTATCTTGTTATCTTGTTATCTTGTTATCTTGTTATCTTGTTCTGATGTTAATTTATTCAGCTGTACACAGAAGAGCGGGTTCTTCTGGGAAGGGACCTTCAGAAATGGCTTATGAATGGAAAGACGCGATTACGCCGGTCGTGACGATTGCTAGTGTATGGATTGGTGCCCGACTAGCACTAGGCAACGATAACCGTAAGAAAGTGATGGAGCTGGAAACCGCGAGGTTGGAAAGACTAGCGGTAGAATGCGATAGCTGTTTGCGAAATCTGAACCTGTACTGCTTGAGAGTAGCAAAGCTGCTTCACGATCTGTCTGATGGATATAACAAGAAAATTACGCTTGCCGAACTCTCCCTCGGTCTGAAGAAATCAAGTAAAGCTGGAATTGCCATTGACCATGAGTCGGCCCGAATTTTCCAGAATACCCTGGAAATACACCGGCCAGCCGATTATGAGGAATGGAAAGGACTCATACTTCCTTTGATAAAGCACATCGACATTATTCTAGCCTCCCCATCGCTGGCCACAGATGACTGTAGTGAGGAGTTGAGCCGTATGTTCGGTAATCCAGAGGAGTTGAAAAGCTATGCTGATGTTTTATTGGCGCTGGCGAGCTCACTTCCGGCTTACAGGCAAGAGCTTTTCAGGCGAATTGCGAATGACTACCGGGCATTAACCCATCCAGCCCCACTGAATATCTGGACGTTGTCTGAGAACGCCGGAAATGCCATCCGTAAATTCTTCAGACGCCCACCAACGTTCTGATCTTAATTCACGCCGGTGGCAGGGAACGTAACACCTCTGCTGCATCCCGTCCGTCGCCGGTAAACGGAACGGCAAGGGTTGCGGCCAGCTCCAGCGCAAACACTCTTGTATACACTTCCATCGAGCGCGGGTCCCGGTGCCCAGCCAGCGCCTGAATCACCTTCTTCGGCTGCCGGTGATAAAGCATGTGCATGATGTAGCTGTGCCGGAACGTATGCGGCATCACTGGGGGGCGAAAATGTACCAGTCAGCTTAAGAAAAATGTTTACTTCATGAGTCGTAGTTGCCCGTAGCTGATGCAGGTATCAGACTAATAGTCATAGTAACTCATGCTCGATGTAACATGTTTAACTTACACGAATACTTCATGTAGAGTTACCATTCAAATAAATACTAATCAACAAGTTATGATTGTTATCACCTCATCTTTTGCTTGAGTAACTCATATGCGTTACTATTTAGTTAGCCACATCTACAGGTGTTCTTATGAATTTATTCGTACTTGATGCACTAAAGTTTGTTTCTTCAACTTTTATGCTTGAAGCAACTCTGGAAAAAGACATCAGTGAAGAGTTACCTTTTCAGCTGCGAAACAAGGCGACGCTTTGTTTCGTCAAGATTGAAGAGCGAGACTTTGTGATGATTGCCTCAGAGGACCGTGATGTGTTGTTGTCAAATAACGCACTTCATATCAAGAGGATTGAAGGCCGGTACAACCTGCCGCTGATTATAGTGGTGGCCACAGAGGCGGGGCAGGAGTTAAGGAGGTTGGTAAAACAGCTACACGCTGGTTTAGTTGTTCCCTGGAAGTTCGCAACGTTACCTTCATTACTGATCCATAGTGCTGTAGCCGAAATTGCTCCATCAATTAACAGAGTCGATACAGAGAAGCCTTACGGGATCATTCCTTCATTTTTGATTTGCTACTATTTTGCCGGCTATTTTGATAACGGATTTAGTAGTATCGACGTAATGGATATCTTAGGAATATCCAAGATGGCTGTATCCAGAGCTGTAAAGGAAATGACTAACAGTAAGCTTATCAAGCCTATTGAGTCAGGCAGGAGTAAGCAGTTCCACTTTACAGATAGCAGAAAAGGTCTCTGGAACAATCAACGCCACAGAATATCTCCTCTGTCCACTGGTTCCATCGCCGTGAAAAAAAGCCGTTTGCCAGTAGCTGATTTGTTCACATGCGGCGAGTCGGCTTTGTCCAGATACACGTTATTGGGTTCACCTGCAAAACCGAGCCTGGGTCTTTGCATGACAAATGATGATCGCTACATGCGCCCTATCACCCCTGCCACAATTGAAGGGGATTATTTCTTTAAAATTATGAAGATCATATCTGATGATTACTATGAAGGACAGGCATCCGAAACAGATGCAACACTTCAAATATTCCCGTATAACCCATTGATAACAAACGGGTTCCTGGATATGGTTTTTCTTGTATTTACTCGTATAAATAAGAATGATATTCGGGTTAAATCTTCATTTTTTGAATTAGAAACAACCATATATAACAATCTTAAAAACTGACGTGAAGGAAGAGGAATCGATGGAAGGGGAACGTTTTTTAACTGAATACATGCGGGATTTTGGCGAAGAGTACATTCTGATTGGTGGCAATGCCTGCGCACTACAGTTTGAAAAACTGGATGTTATATTCAGGGCAACGCTTGATCTTGATATCGTGTTGGTGACTGAGAGTACCCGGCCAGAGTTTTACAGCCGTCTAACTGAATTTCTTGAAGAAAATAATTATGAAGGAAAACGCTTCAGAGGCAGCAACCGGGGCGGGTCGGCGTATCGTTTCATTCTTCCGGGTGAGATGCGTGGTCAAGGGTTACCAGTGCAAATTGAGTTGTTTGCAAAAAAACCCGAATATTTTGATGAGACAAAATCAAGCAAACTGCACATAACGCCCATAGAAGCCGGTGAAGGGATCTCGAACTTCTCAGCAATGCTGCTGGATGATGACATTTATCAGTATATCCGTGACTCCCGTGAATCTGTTCGCGGGATCACGACAGTAAACTTACCATGTCTGTTTGGTCTTAAATCGGTTGCATGGCATAACAACCAGACACTTCAGGATGAGGGTGAAGCTATAGATGATGACACCATCTTCAAGCACCCAGCAGATATGTTACGGATAGTGAGTGTCGTTGATGCTCAAGAGGTACTTTACCCGACGGCAATTTTTGAAAGCCTGCAACGATCCAGTGAGATGATGCAGGAAGCGGATGTAAGGGCCCGCATTCCCCTCAGTGACGGAATGGATTTCGATGAAACCCGGGATTACATTTCGCAGTTCGTGAAACAGCAACCTTCTGCCTGACTTGTGTCCTTCAGTTCCTCGCTCCTACAATCATGAGTAGGCAGGAAATACTGCGCTCACTTTCGTTCACACTGGCGGAAGGGAGCGTAATACCTCTGCCGCATCGCGCCCGTCGCCGGTAAACGGAACGGCAAGCGTTGCGGCCAGTTCCAGCGCAAAAACCCTTGTATACACTTCCATCGAGCGTGGGTCCCGGTGACCGGCCAGCGCCTGAATCACCTTCTTCGGCTGCCGGTGATAAAGCATGTGCATGATGTAGCTGTGCCGGAACGTATGCGGTGTCACCGGTATCGAAAAATAGACCCCGTCCGC